>JANYDZ010000736.1 GCA_025363375.1 Hyphomicrobiales bacterium | reverse complement strand
CGATCTCGCAGCGGGAAGCATCGAGGGCTATTCTTCGGCCCTCCCCTGGACGATAGGCCCGGTCAAAAACAAGTCCGCTGTTGCCCTGGCCTCGGCGTTTACCGGAGACGCGGCGGAAGTTACGCCGCTGGCCTGGTCGGTTCTCGCGACCCGGCCCGAGATGTGCAAGTCACGCAAGAGCCTCTGTGAAAAAATGGTCAAGGTCTATGTGGAGGCCGCCCGCATTTTGCGCGACGAACCGCTGCGCGCGACACTCGTTCTGAAGAAGCGCTTTGCACAGGTCCCCGATGATGTCCTGACCGCGTCGGTCGACGCGATTCGGCGCTCAACGCCAATATATCCCGCCCCCGGCGCGCCCAGTCTTGCCAATTCGACCGCCTTCTATGTCAAGGCCGGCATGATGAAGCCCGAGGACGCGTTGAAAAACTACGAGGGATTGTTTACCGCGGAGTTTGTCCGCTAGAAAATTAGAGGGATCGAACATGCGTCTCGCCATCACGCCCCTGCACCCTCTGTTGATGGCGGAAGTCCGCGGCGTTTGCCTCGGGAGCGACCGGGACCCCTCGCTGCTCGCGGAACTCGAGGCGGCGCTCGATATCCACGCTGTCGTAGCCCTGCCGGCGCAGAACCTGACCGACGACGAGCAGATCGCCGCGTCCGGCCTGTTTGGCGACCTCTCCTTCGCGCTCAATCCCGGCAGGGCCAGGGGGCAGAACGCGCGACTGCGCGCCGAACTCTACGACATCTCGAATCTCGACGAGAACCATACAATTCTCGACGAGCGGGACCGCCGCCGTCAATGGCGCGAGTCGGACAAACTGTGGCATACGGATCGCTCCTTCATCAACGCGCCGACAAGCTATTCGATGCTGTCGGGCCGGATCGTGCCGCCCAACGGCGGCAACACCGAATTCGCCGACATGCGCGCGGCCTGGGACGATCTGCCCGCGGCGACAAAAATCCGGATCGAAAATCTCCAGGCAGAACATTCGGTGTGGCACTCGCGCGCGCTTTGCGGCGGCAGGGATTTTCGTCCCGACGAAGTAGCGGCAATGCCGCCGGTCGCGCAGCCTTTGGTGCGCGTTCATCCGCGCACCCGGCGAAAGTCCCTTGTGCTGGCCTCGCACGCCCGCCGCATTGTGGGCTGGCCCGATGTGGAAGGCGTGGCCCTGCTGCGCGAGTTGACCGACTACGCCATCCAGCCAAAATACACATATTCGTACAAGTGGAGCCCGGGCGATCTCGTGATCTGGGACAATCGCTGCACAATGCATCGCGGCACGAATTATGACGACAAGGCTTATAGCCGCGATATGCGCCGCACCACCGTGCAGGGGCCTTCAAAATACATGAGCCAGGCGGCGTGACCGCTTACAGATCCAACACCAGCTTGTCGCTTTTTGACCGCGACACGCAGACATTGATCTGATCGTTCGCGGCTTTCTCGGCGTCGGACTGATAGTCGTCGCGATGATCAGGCGTTCCAGCGAGCACGGGCGTCACGCAGGTCCCGCAAATGCCGTCTTCGCAGGAGGTCGCGACATAGACGCCGTTCTCGTTGAGCACCTGCAAAATTGTCTTGTCGGCGGGCACGCCGAGCGTCTTGCCGCTTTTCCTGAGTTCGACTTCAAACGGCGAATTGCTCACGGCGGGCTCCTGAAAAACATCGGGTGAAGGATTTTATCGCACGTAGATCAGGGCGTCGAGCGCCAGCGCGCCCTTGCCTTGTTCATAAACGACAACGGGGTTGAGATCGACTTCCGCGATTTCCGGATGCGCCTGTACGAAAGCGCCGAGGGTCGCGGCGATTCTGGCCGCGGCCGGAACGTCGCATGGCGGGGCGCCGCGAAACCCGCTCAGCATCGCCGCTCCCTTCAGTTTCATAATCTCGCCGACGATGGATTCCGCGCTCAGATCAGCCGCGACGACGCGCGCATCCTTCAGAGCTTCGGCGAAAACGCCGCCAAGGCCGATCATCAGCACCGCGCCCCATTCGGGATCGTTGCGCGCGCCGATAATAAGCTCCACGCCGCGCGGCGCCATGGCCTCCACCAGCACGCCGTCAATTTCAAGATCGGGTCTGGCATGGGCGAGATTGGCGAAGAGCTTCGTCCAGCCCTCCGCAAGTTGGGCTTCATCGCCGAGGCCAAGCACAACGCCGCCCGCATCGCTCTTATGCGACAAAGACGCCGATTGCGCTTTAAGCGCCACGGGGTAACCCGCGCGTCTTGCGGCGACAATGGCCGTTTCAAGCGAGGTCGCGAGCGAACCCGCGGACACCGGAACGCCGAGCGGCGCCAAAATCTGCTTCGACCTGTATTCGGGCAGAACCCCGCTCGGCAACGCCGCGCTTTTGCGCTCAACCTTTGCCGCGACGGGCGTCGCCGGGCGGGCCGCCGCTTCGGCAAGACACGCCAGCGCTCGCAGGGCCCGTTCCGGCGAGCGAATGAACGGCACGCCAAGGGCGCGGAAATCGGCGATCAGATCAGGCGGCACTTCGGCTTCATCGCCAAGCATCGCGAGAATGACCGGCATGTTCGGCTTGAATTCACGCATGGCCGCGAGAATGGGTTCATTCTTGCGACGGGCCATCAGCGGGCTCGATATGATCACTCCGAAAACAATCGCGGCATAGCCGCCATCGGCCAACAGCGGACCCATGGTCTTGCGATAGAGATCGGGATCGACAAGCGCCTGCGCGGTGAGGTCGAGTGGATTGGTCGGCAACACCAGCCCGGGCGCGATGGCGCCTATGACATCGGCCGCGGCCGTTGAAGGCTGCGGCAACGAAAGGCCGATGTCTTCGCAATAATCCAGCGTCATGCCCTTGAAGGCGCCAGAATCGGTAATCATGGCTATGCCGCCAGGGCCCATGGCCGGGCAACGCAGGAGCATTTCGGAGACGTCGATCAATTCCTCCAGCGTGGAGACGACGATCGCTCCGGCCCGGGACGTCGCCGCGCGCATGACTTCCCAATCGCCGGCAAGCGCCCCGGTGTGGGTCTGCGCGGATTCGCGCGCCGCCGCGCCGCGGCCGGGATGCAGCAACACCAGCGGCTTGCACATGGCCTGCGCGCGCCGCGCCAGCTCCAGAAAGCGCGCGGGCGCGCGCATCTGTTCGACCACGAGCGCGATCACGCGTGTCGCCTCGTCTTCCAGGATGAATTCGAGAAAGTCCTCGACGCCGTTGAGCGCCTCATTGCCGGTCGAGACCGTAAAACTTGTGTCGATATCGCGCGCGTGTATCGCCGCGCGCAGCACCGTCGCCATGGCCCCGGACTGCGAAACGATGGCGAGCCCGCCGCGCGGCCCGACCGGGCGCGGTTGCGCGATGCCGAAGGTCAGCGCAACGCCATCGACGTAATTGACCATGCCGAGGCAGTTCGGCCCCTCGACAGCCATGCCGGCTTCACGCGCTATCTGCGCCAGTTCCGCCTGCGCGGCTTTGCCTTCCTCGCCGGCTTCCGCGAAGCCCGCGCCAAAAATGATGAGCCCGCCAACGCCCCGCCCGGCGCAGGCGCGCGCGGTCTCAAGCACGGCTTTGCCGGGTATCGCCAGCACCGCGCAATCCACGCCAAAAGGAAGATCCTTTGGCGAAGCCAGGCACGGCCTGCCGTCGATTTCCTTGCGTGTGGGATTGACTAGATGAACGTCGCCTTTGAAGCCAAACCGCGCGACATTGCCCATCACCCCGCCGCCGAGCGAACCGGGCGTCGGCGAGGCCCCGATGATGGCGAGCGAGCGCGGCCGCAACAACCGCGCGATGGCGGAGCGCGCCTGCGGTTCATTCATCGCGCTTGTAACCACCCAGCCCCGGACGAAACGATTTATCGTCGAGGAACTGCTTCAGCCCCTTGGCGCGGCCGTTCTCGGTGTCGAAGAAGCGCGATTGAGCGCTCTTGGCCATGAGATAATCGTCGGCTAGTTCGAACGACATGCCCATGGTGGCGCGCACGGCTTGTTTGGCGGCGCGCAACACCGTCGGATTTTTGCTCAGCAATTCCTTCGCCAGTTCGCGCGTGTGGGCGCGCAGATTGGCGAGCGGCACAGCCTCGTTCACGAGGCCCATTTGCGCGGCCTTCTTGCCGTCGAAGGTCTTGCCCGTCATGACGTAGTACATGGAGTCGCGCTGGTTCATGGTGGCGACAACCGAGCGGGTCACGTTGCCGCCGGGAATGATGCCCCAATTGATTTCCGAAAGACCGAATTGCGCCTCTTCCGCCGCAATGGCGAGATCGCAACCCACAAGCGGCGTGAATCCGCCGCCGAAACACCAGCCATTGACCATGGCGATGGTGGGCTTGGCGTAATTCATCAACATGCGCCATTGCCAGTTCCAGGCGGACCTGCGTCCCTGCATCTGCTGATGGTAGGGCAGATGATCGAGGGCGCGGAAATATTCGCGCAGATCCATGCCGGCTGTGAACGCCGTGCCTGCGCCCGTAAGCACCAGCACCCCTATGGATTCCTCGACCTCGATGGCGTTGAGCACGTCCACCATGTCGTCGTTCAGCGCCGGGCTCATGGCGTTGCGCTTTTCCGGGCGGTTGAGCGTAACCCAACCGATCCCGTCCTCGATCTCGACAAGCACGTTCTTCCAGTCGCCGAATTTCTTAAGCGTTCCGCCGGTCATTCAATTCTCCCGTCCCATTCACAAGCGACGCTTTGGCGCGCCGGTTTCCTTATTCCCGTAGTCATTCGCGGCGATTTCGGCAATCAACTTTTTCAGGACCGCGTC
>JANYDZ010000723.1 GCA_025363375.1 Hyphomicrobiales bacterium | reverse complement strand
CGGTGATCTTGCGGGAAATCCCGCCGCCGCGCGCGGTGTTCGGCATCAGCACGGAATAACGGCCGGCGAGCGACAGATAGGTCGTCAGCGCCGCGCCTTTGTTGCCGCGCTCTTCCTTGACCACCTGCACCAGCAGCACCTGCCGGCGCTTGATGACTTCCTGAATCTTGTACTGGCGGCGCATGCGGGGCGCGCGGACCGGGATCTCCTCCAAGGCGTCGCCGCCAAGTTGCTCGACAGCCTCTTCGTCGCGCTGTTCATCGCCGTCGTCGGATTCGTCGTCGTCGCCTTCGGGTTGTGCGTCTGCGGGATGCCGGACGCGCGCTTCATGGGCGTCGTCGCGGAGCGCTTGCTCCGCATGGCCGCCCTCTGGCGCCGCGTCCGCTATTGGCTCGGCGACGCCATGGACCGCCGCCGATGTTTCGGCCTGCGCGTGGGCGGTCTCGGCATGAGGTTCGGCATGAGGTTCGGCATGCCGCACATGCGGCGTCTCGTGGTCGGGCGCTGGCTCGTCGGCGGCGTGATGGTGTTCATGATGGTGATCATGCGGCATCTGCGAGGCATGCGCGTGATCGCCGGCGTCGGCCGCGGGCGTTGGAGCCTCGGCGCGCGCGTGCTCGTGTGCGACATCGCCCTGCGCATATTCGGCGGCGCCGAAGTCGTCGTGCGCCACCGGAAGCGGTTCCTGCACGCCGTCCTCGCCACTGGCGGGACCGGTCACGCTCTCGTCAACGGGACGGCGCTTTTCCGAGCGTGGGTTGCGCTCGCGTCGATTGCGGCGGCTGCGGCGTTGATTGTTGTTTTCCTTGCTGGTTTGAGGACGCGCCTCGTCCTCTTCGTCCTGCGCCTGGGCGCGCGCTTCGTCTTCGAGCAGCGCCTGCCTGTCGGCGACGGGGATCTGGTAGTAATCGGGATGGATTTCGGAAAACGCCAGGAAGCCATGACGATTGCCGCCATATTCCACGAACGCCGCTTGCAGAGAGGGTTCGACCCTCGTCACCTTGGCGAGATAGATATTCCCGCGAAGTTGCCTTTTGCTGGCGGATTCGAAGTCGAATTCCTCAACGCGGTTTCCGCGCAGCACCACCACCCGGGTCTCTTCTGGGTGAGATGCGTCGATCAACATTTTGTTGGCCATTGGATACTCTTGAGAGCATGGCGCCACGCGCCGTCGCAACCGGACGGGGACAAGCTTCGGCCCGTCCTGTGTCCAGGCGGCAAAGCGGCGCGGGCGGCATCTCGATTTGGTGTGAAAGGGAACGCTCTCTCGCAACCACGGCGCCAACAGGCGCCGGAGTTGCGAGGATTACGCGAAGTGAAGCCGCAGTTGTTGGCCTGCGGGGATAAGCAGCAAATGTGGGAACTTCGCCGCGCGTGGTCCTGCCGTGACAAGGCGGGCGTCCCCTCGGACACGTCGTCTTCGTCATTGTGCCAGAACTGGCGCGGCTCATAGTCACATAACCTTTATGGCGCGGTCTCCAACGAGCCTGCGCGTCCCGGCGTTTTGGCAATGGTCTGAAGACCCGGCCTTGCCCGCCGAAGCGCCCCGCGAACCCCCGGATAGCCCAACAGGCTTCGGGAAGGCGAGGGGCCGGCGGGCCAGCGAAGATCCCGTTCACCGGGCATCGCGCAACCTGATCCCGAACCGGGACGGTATGACCATAACGTCATCGCGCCGGCTTTGGCAAGTTTTACGTGACTGTGACTAAACGGCAACGGTCAGTTGTCGCGATTTACCCTATCCTAACCCTCTGTTAACCCGTCGTTCGTATGGCTTACAAAGTATGAATTGACGCCGCGCATGGAGCGTCGGGTGGACATTTGCGAATGACAACCCAGTTCAACCCCGCGAACGGATTGCGCCGCTCACTGGCGGGCCTTGCCTGGTTGTGCGCCGCGCTTGCACTTCCGGCGGTCCTCCCGACAATCGGCCACGCCGGGGAATCACGGGCTCCAGCCGCAACCTCGGCGCGGATTGAAAACGGCGAGCGCACAACGCGCCTGATTTTTGAAATGACCGAACCCGCCGAAGGCAGGGCCTTTGTGATGGTTGGTCCAGACCGGGTCATCGTCGACCTCCCGGAGATCGATTTCCGTCTCAGTCCCGCGGCCGGGCGTCCGAAAGCCGCTTTCGCGCGCGGCGGCGCGGACAGGCGCAAGCCCGCGCTGTCAACGCCGGCGGGCCTCGTTTCCTCGTTTCGGTTTGGACTTTTCGCGCCCGGAAAATCGCGCGTTGTTGTGGACCTTGGCGGGCCGGCGCGGCTCGTGCGCGCTGAATCCGAAAATAACGCGGCGGGCGGGGGTGCCCGTTTTGTGATCGAACTCGCGCCGTCCGATCGCGCGTCGTTCATCGCGGCGGCGCGTCAGCGTCAGGCGCAACCGGTCGCCGCCGTCCAGACGCCGCCACAATTGCAGACGGCTGCCCAGGCGAATGCAAAGCCCTTGATCGTGCTCGATCCCGGTCACGGCGGCGTCGATTCGGGCGCGCACGGGGCGAAAGGCGTTCTGGAAAAGGACATTGTATTTGATTTCGCGCGCGGTCTGGCCGCGCGCCTTGAAGCGACGGGAAAGTATCGCGTCCAGTTGACCCGCTCCAGCGATGTGTTTGTGCCGCTGGACGAGCGGGTCGCCATGGGGCGCTCCGGCGGCGCGGCCTTGTTCGTATCAATTCACGCCGACACGCTCAGCGAGGAGGCCGGCGTTTCAGGCGCGACCGTCTACACGGTTTCCGACAAGGCTTCCGACAAACAGGCGGCCCGGGTCGCGGAAAAGGAAAATCAGGCGGACGCGGTCGCGGGTTTCGAGGCGGGCGAGGAAACCGGCGATGTCGGCGATATTTTGATGGATCTCACGCGCCGGGAAACCCGCGCCTACAGCAATTCCTTCGCGCGCACGCTTGTTGGATATTTCAAGGAAGCCTCGCGCCTGAACAAGAACCCGCACCGCGCCGCGGGGTTTCGGGTCCTTAAGGCGCCGGATGTTCCTTCCGTCCTGCTGGAGCTTGGCTACCTTTCAAGCGAGAAAGACCTGGCCAATCTGACCGCGCCGGCATGGCTGGAAAAGGCGGCCGAATCAGTCGTGCGCGCCATCGATCACTTTTTCCAGGCCGGCGCCCGGAACGCGGGAGCCGGCCTCAAGCGCGGCTTTTCGGAGGAGCCGGAACATGTCGCATCCAAGCAACGGTGAATCGTAATCTTTCGTTTCAGGCGCACAAATGAAAAAATCGCCCAGAAAACACCACAAATCGAACACATCCGGTCAGCTGAATGGTTCCGCTAATCTGCAATCGGCTGGCGCGCGTGGATTGGAAAATCAGCTTGGGCGCTGTAAGGGTTCGTCCGGTGTCGGGTCGACGTTCAGGCGCCGCATTTGCGCCTCCAGGTTCTGCTTTTCGACAAGGTTCTGATACATGCGGATGATCGCACGGTTTTTCGGATTTCTCTTCGCCACGGGCGCGATCGTCTTTGTCGTGGGCGCGGTCGCGGTCGGCGCGCTGATCTGGCATTTCCAGCAGGATCTGCCCGATACGACCCAATTGAAGAATTACGAGCCGCCGGTGATGACGCGCATCCACGCGGGCGACGGTTCGATTCTCGCCGAATATTCGCGCGAACGCCGCCTCTATCTGCCAAGCTCCGCGATCCCGCCGCTCGTCAAGAACGCCTTTCTCTCGGCTGAAGACAAGAACTTCTACACGCATAGCGGCATCGACCCGGAGGGCATCGCCCGCGCCGTGATGGTGCTGCTGCAAGGCTCCAGACGCGTCCAGGGCGCCTCGACCATCACGCAGCAGGTCGCCAAGAACTTTCTTTTGACCAACGAGCGCAGCTTTGAGCGCAAGATTCGCGAAATGCTGCTCAGCTTCCGGATTGAAGCGGCCTATTCCAAGGACCGGATTCTTGAGCTCTACCTCAATGAAATCTATCTCGGACTGAGCAATTACGGGATCGCGGCGGCGGCGCTGAATTACTACGGCAAGTCCGTGCATGAACTGACCATTTCTGAAATGGCCTATATGGCGGCCCTGCCGAAGGCGCCGAGCGACCTGCATCCGTTCCGCCAGCGCGACAAGGCGATCGCGCGCCGCAACTACGTCATTGAGCGCATGGCGGCTGACGGTCATATCACCAATGAACAGGCAATCGCCGCGAAGGCGGAACCGCTTGGCGTCAATCCGCGCGTGCTTTCGCCCAATTCCTACGCAGCCGGCTATTTTGCCGAGGAAGTGCGCCGCGACCTCAGCGAGCGTTACGGCGAAAAGAAACTCTACGAGGGCGGACTCTCGGTGCGCACGACCCTCGATCCGAAAATGCAACTGGCCGCCCGCAAGGCGCTGGTCACCGGGCTCGTCAGTTACGACGAGGCGCAGGGGTTCCGCGGGCCGATGCGCAATATCGACATCCGCCAGGATTGGGGCGTCGAACTCGCCGGGATTCCCGCCCTGGGCGATGTAAAGCCCTGGCGTCTCGCGGTGGTTCTGGACGCAACCGATGGCGCGGCCCAAATAGGGCTGCAACCCACCAAGGAGCGTTCGGGCGATGTCAGCCGCGAACGTGAAATGGGACAACTCGGTCAGGACGGGGTCCGTTGGACCCGCAAGTCGAGCGTCCGTGCGCTTGTTCAGCCCGGCGACGTCGTTTACGTCGAACCACTGGAGGGGCGCGCGGGTCAGTTTCGCCTGCGCCAGATTCCTGAAATTTCCGGCGCCATTGTCGTGATGGACCCCTACACCGGCCGCGTCTTTTCACTCGTCGGCGGCTTTTCCTACGACCAGTCCGTTTTCAACCGCGCGACCCAGGCTCTGCGTCAGCCGGGTTCGTCGTTCAAGCCCTTCGTCTACGCGACGGCGCTCGACAACGGCTACACGCCTTCGTCCGTGGTGATGGACGCCCCCATCGAAATCATGCAGGCCAACGGCGAAGTCTGGAGCCCTGAAAATTATGGGGGATCGACCGCAAGCGCCCCCCATACCCTGCGCTACGGCATCGAACATTCCAAAAACATGATGACCGTGCGTCTCGCCAAGGACGTCGGCATGCCCCTGATCGCCGAATACGCCAAGCGCTTCGGCATCTACGACGAAATGCTGCCGGTGCTCGCCATGTCGCTGGGAGCCGGCGAGACGACAGTGCTGCGCATGACGACCGGCTATTCGATGCTCGCCAACGGCGGCAAGCGCATCAAGCCGACGCTGATCGACCGCATCCAGGATCGCTGGGGCCATACAATTTACCGTCACGACGAACGCAAATGCGAAGGCTGCGACGCGCCGCGCTGGGCGGACCAGTCCGAACCGCGCCTTGTCGACAAACGCGAGCAGGTGCTTGATCCGCTGACGGCCTATCAGATCACTTCCATGATGGAAGGCGTCGTGCTGCGTGGCACGGCGGCGGTGCTGAAGGGACTTGGCAAACACCTCGCCGGCAAGACGGGCACCACAAACGATTCGAAGGACGTCTGGTTCGTTGGATTTTCGCCCGATCTCGCTGTCGGCGTGTTCATGGGCTATGATCGCCCGCGTTCGCTTGGCGATTCCGCCACCGCCGGCAAATACGCGGCTCCGATCTTCGGCGATTTCATGAAGGTCGCCCTGAAG
>JANYDZ010000534.1 GCA_025363375.1 Hyphomicrobiales bacterium | reverse complement strand
CGGCAAACATCCAGACCTGTGCTGTTTTGCAACAACTGCGCGTGTCGTTTCAGCAACAGCATTGCGGCAAATATGCAGCAAATCAATTGCATTGCTTTATCTTCGCGTGGATTATGGTAAGGAATCCCCTAATAGGGTTGTGTATCCTGACGAATCATGGCGGCGAGTATGAATTTCCGAAATATATCAATTGTCTGCGCGCTTTCGGCGGCCCTCGCAGGCTGCTATACCAGCGTGCCGGATCCGAAAATTTCGGATCAGGACGCGAAATATCTGGCGATGGTCCCGAATTTCGAGATCGAGATGAACTTTCGCCGTTATATGGTTGACGATCCCACCGGGGAAGCTCCCGGCTCAGTGATCGTCGATACGAAGCAGCATTTCCTCTATCTCGTGCAACCCGGCAAGAAGGCCATTCGCTATGGCGTCGCCACCGGTTCCGAGGCGCAAGGCTGGACCGGCACGGCTGTGATTCAACGTAAGGCCGAATGGCCACGGTGGATGCCGCCCGCCGATATGCTGGAGCGCTGGCCGCACCTGAAGCCGACGGCGGACGCGGGCGGTCTGCCCGGCGGCCCGGACAATCCGCTCGGCGCGCGCGCCATGTACCTTTATCAGAACAACAAGGACACCTTGTACCGTATCCACGGCACAAACGAGCCCGACACGATCGGGCACGATGTGTCTTCCGGATGTATCCGCATGGCGAATATTGACGCCATCGATCTGTTCAACCGGGTGCAGATCGGCGCCAAGGTCATTGTGAAATAAGATCACAGGTCGCAGCGGCAAAGGTTTTATGTGCAAGCGGCCGGGTTTATCCCGACCGTTTTCATGTCCGGGCCACGTTTCAGGCGATGGCTTCCATCCCGACATCGACGACCACCACTTCCGGCGGGCGTCCGAGCCGGGCCGGAACGATCGAGGTTCCCAGCCCTGCCGATACAATCAGATGGCGCTGTGCCTCCAGCGTATGTCCGTAAACACGCGACTTGCCGAACCGTCTGTCGGCAAAAGGGGAGCCGATGATGGGCAAATTAACCTGCCCGCCGTGGGTATGGCCGCACAGAGTCAGATCTATGCGCGCGGGCACGCGGTCAAAAATGAACGGCTCGTGCGCCAGAAGAATCGCGGGTGAATTGTCCGATATCCGCCCGACAGTCCCATCGAGGTCGTCGGAACCGCTGAAAACGCCGCGGCGAACGCGGTGCGCGAGCTGGTCGCCAAGTCCGAGCAGCCAAAAAGACTTGCCGTCCTTTTCCAGCCGGACGAGATCGTTTTCCAGCAATTTGATCCGCGCATGATAGAGCGCGCGCCGAACGCTCTCGGCGCCGTCGCTGCGGAACTTCGGCAGGGCGCCGTGCCACCAGTCGTGATTTCCCAGGATGGCGTAGACGCCGAGGGGCGCCGTCAGAATGCCGACAGCTTCTCCCCATTGTTCCGGCACGACCGGCGCGCTGACGAAATTGTGTCCACCATTAAAATCTCCCAGCAGGACCGTGAGATCCGGCTGGAGCGCGTTGGCCAGTTCGCAAATGCCGCGAACACGCGTCGCCGACATGAAGGGTTCGCAGGCGTGAATGTCGGCGATCACGGCAATTCGCAGACGCAAGCCCGGCGACCAGTTCGTCGGCGATATCCGGTATGGCGTCACTCCAAGAATAAAACCAGGCTCAATGCCAAATGCATAAGAGCCCAGGCCCGCCATCCCCAGCCCGAAGGCGCCGGCGCCTTTCAGGAATCGCCGCCGGCTGAGGAGGCTCATGATTGCTACCCGGTGCGCGTAAAAGACGCGGTGAAGCCGCCAAAAAATGTCAGGCGGCTTTGTCGCGTTCGCGCAACACCGCCGGTATGTCCCTTACCGATGGGCGATGGCGCGGGGTCGACGGCGCGGGAGCCTGAAGCGCGGCCGCGACAGCCGCGACGCCTATTTCACGATACAGCCTGGCAAGCAGGGCGCGCGCATCGCCGTCGGTTTGAGGCAGGGGGGATTGAGCCGGGCTTTCGAAACTCATGAATCACACTCGTTACGCGTTTCGCCAACCTTTGACCGATCTGGCTCCATCAAATTCGGACAGTCCGGTTAAGGCGCGGTTAAGCGAGGCGCGAACGAGCCGTCAAAGATCGAAATTAGATGGCGTTAGACCGAGGCGCGGCGAGGGCCGACCGGGAAACTGCCTTCGCGAGGCCGCCCCACCAACGCCCTGCGGTTGGGCCGGGGCGTTTCCCATTCCCGGACAAGATCGCGGGTCGCGATCACCAGCGCTTCAAAATCGGCGATTTGTTGCTCGGACAGGCGACCGAGGGTCTCATCGGCAAATTTTTTCTGTAGATGGATCGCGGCTTTCGCCAGTCTGCGGCCGGTGGGGGTGAGATAAATCGCGTGCGAGCGGCGATCGTTTTCAAATACACGCCGTTCCACGAGATCCAATCCGACCAGCCTGTCGACCAGACCGGAAATATTGCCTTTGGTAACATAGAGGCGCGCGGCCAGATCCTGCTGGCTGATTCCCTCGCGTTCGCTCAGCGTCGCCAGGATGTCACATTGCGGAATTGACAGTCCAAGCGGCTTCATTCGTTTCGCGACGGCGACTTGCGTGCGCAACTGGAGCCGCAGAAGTCTGTACCACAGACGGCTTGCGTCGGACCTGGTTCGTTCTGACATGTTTTCCTGGAACAAATGATATCAAATGCTGACGTGTTGAAGCACAAATGAAACCGAACGCTAGGTTGACGTTACGTCGCCGGCAACCCGGCGATATCAATAGCTGTTGGAAACAACAGGTTGACTTGATAAGAATACCTGAACCGGCGAGGCGTTTTTGCGCGGCTGCGGGGCGTGCTTGAGGGCGCACTTGCGTTCAAGCATCCGATTTGCGGCGTTGCGTGTATTCCAACGGTACGCAGAACCGCGGGGCCCGACAGCGAGGCGCGCCCTTCGAAACAACAACACCAGGGGGAAACCATGCTCGGACTGATGCAGGACTGGCCGCTACTCATTCACCGGATCATCGACCACGCGGGAACCCAGTTCCCGGGCCAGGAGGTCGTCTCGCGGTCGATCGAGGGGGCCGTCCATCGAACCAATTACGCGGGAGTACGCGCCCGCTCGCTCAAGGTCGCCCAGCGCCTGGCGCGCGACGGCGTGAAGGCCGGCGACAGGGTCGCGACCCTGGCCTGGAACACCTGGCGGCATTTTGAGTCCTGGTACGGCATCACCGGCATCGGCTCCGTCTATCACACGGTCAACCCGCGCCTCTTCCCCGAACAGATCGCCTGGATCGTCAATCACGCGGCGGATCGAATCGTCATGACCGACCTGACCTTTGTGCCGCTGCTCGAAGCGCTTGCCGACAAGCTTCCGACAGTCGAGCGCTACATTGTCTTCACCGACGCCGCGCACATGCCCGCGACAAAGTTGAAGAACGCCGTCGCCTACGAAGACTGGCTCAACGAGGCCGACGGAGATTTTCGCTGGGCCTCTTTCGACGAGAACACGGCGGCGGGGCTTTGTTACACATCCGGCACGACGGGCCATCCGAAGGGCGTGCTTTATTCGCACCGTTCCAACGTGTTGCACTCGATGTCGCTGTGCAATCCCGACGGTCTCGCGCTGTCGTCGCGCGGAACCGTCCTGCCCGTGGTCCCGCTGTTCCACGCGAATTCCTGGTCGATCGCCTTTTCGGCGCCGATGATGGGTTCAAAACTCGTCATGCCCGGCATGAAGCTCGACGGCGCCTCGCTCTACGAGCAGATGGAAAGTGAAAAAGTCACCATGGCCGCCGGCGTGCCGACGGTATGGATGATGCTGCTGCAATATATGGAGAGGGAGCGGAAGCGCCTCTCCACGGTCAAGCGCATGGTAATTGGCGGCTCCGCCTGTCCGCGCGCCATGGTTGTCGCCTTCGAGCGCGATCACGGCATTGACGTTTTCCACGCCTGGGGCATGACTGAAATGAGTCCCGTGGGCTCTTTCGGCGCCGTGAAGTCGCAATTCGCCGGTCTCGAGGGCGAAGCGCTGTACGACCTGAAGATGAAACAAGGCTACGCCATGTTCGGCGTCGAAATGAAAATTACCGACGACGAAAACAAGCGCTTGCCCTGGGACGGCAAAACCTTTGGCCGCCTCAAGGTCGCGGGCTTCGCGGTGACGAAAGGCTATTACGGCCTCGAGGATGGGAACGCGCTCGATGAAGAAGGCTTTTTCGACACCGGCGATATCGCGACGATCGACGCCGGCGGCTACATGCAGATCACCGACCGTTCGAAAGACGTCATCAAATCCGGAGGCGAATGGATTTCCTCCATCGATCTTGAAAACCTCGCGGTCGGCCATCCGGATGTCGCGGAAGCCGCCGTCATAGGCATCGCGCATCCGCGCTGGGACGAGAGGCCGTTGCTGGTCGTCATCGCCAGGGAAGGACGCGCCGTCGATCGCGACGAAGTATTGAAATTCATGGAAGGCAAGATCGCGAAATGGTGGATGCCCGACGACGTGCAGGTGGTGAAGGAAATTCCGCACACCGCCACCGGCAAAATCAACAAGCTGAAGCTGCGCGAGGAGTTCAAGAATTACAAATTGCCAACGGCGTGAATTGACGGCGAGCGCTGTCCAGGCGCAAAGCTGCGCGGCTCGGGTTGTCGGTGGATTCGGTTGGGTCCGTGCCGACAAAAAACGACGGAGCCGCGAATGCCGACGATTCTCCCTGGAGCCTTGCCGCGCGCGGCGGACGACATGCAACGCGACGCAAGGCTCAAATTTAGCGGAAGCGGCGGCGAATTCGTCGGCCTCTGCGTGCGCGGCGCCTTGTTGCAGCTTGTGACTTTCGGCTTCTATCGCTTCTGGCTCGCCACGGATATTCGCCGTCATCTCTGGTCGAATTCGTCCATCGACGGCGAGCCGCTCGAATATACGGGGCGCGGCAGGGAGTTGCTCATCGGCTTTTTGATCGCGCTGGCGGTTCTGGTTCCGGTTCAGCTTTTATACGTTTTCCTCGGCATCCAGGCCGAACTGTTGCGGGCGTTTTTGTCGTTCCCGCTGGTGTTGTTTTACACGCTTTTTGGTCAATTCGCGGTC
>JANYDZ010000697.1 GCA_025363375.1 Hyphomicrobiales bacterium | reverse complement strand
CCTGAACAAGGTGATCCCGGAGGACACCGTGCTCGACCAACAGAGTCTGCCGAAGGTCAAAATGCCGATTGGCGACCATTACGGCCGACTGCCTGACTGGAAGCCAGCGACGCGAAGGCTGGAGAATTACCCCTACTAGAGAGCGCATGCGGGCCGCCGCAAACGCCGTTGGTGTTGGCGACGATATACAAATGATTTCAAAGCCGGATTTCCTTTGTAATAGTCGTGAATGCGAAAATCAGGGGCTATGCCTTCGGCATGGCCCCTTTCAAAAACATGGCCCCTTTCAAAAATACGCCTCCCGCCACTCAAACCCCTTCGGCGACACGCCTTGCTCTATGCAGCGCCCCGCCGCGTATCCCGCGATCTCGCCTGTCTGCGCGCACCATGGGAAGTTGCGCATCACCATGAAGATGGTTTCGTATTCGAAAGACAGCGAGGCGCCCGTCAGCAGCAGGTTTTCGACATTTTTCGGCAGGAAGCAGCCAAAGGGCACTGTGAACCTGTGCTTGCGATAGCCGTCCCAGAAAAAGGTTTTCGTCATCGGCTTTGAAATTGCGTCGCGAAACTCGCGTCCCTCGCGCGCGTCCTCAAGTGTAAACACATGCTCGCCAACGGGGTGGCGCCCGTCCCGGATGCCGACAAAGCGGCCCACGTCCATGAGCGTGGCGCCCGCGAAACCCGGCACGTATTTTTTTAAGAACCGCGCCTCGGCGTCGATGAAGCCGCGCAATTCGCGCCTTGCGGTCGCCGCGTCGCTCGCGGAAACATCCATGCGCAGCGCCCATTCGTAGGGGACGTTCTGCCAGACGATGAAAGTGTTCGGCGCCAGCATCGGACTGAAATCGAGCGTGGGGTGGCCGATATAGGCCTCGCCATAAACATTCTTGCCGTTCATGCGCGGGCGGTAGAGGCCGGGCGGAATGTCCCCGGCCGCCTGCGCCTCGGCGATGAGTTTCGACAGCGCGGGATCGCGCGCGGTTTCCTGATGACGCAATGTTTGCGCAAAATCGACGCCGCTCATGATCCACAGGAGGCCGCCGGGAATCGGGCGCTCGACGCCATCCCAATCGGCGCCCGCCGGCTGGCCACCGCCGCCGCTCGCATAGGGCGCGCCGGCGCGGGCCGCGAGTTCCGCCGTGCCTGTGCCGTCAATGAAGATTTTGCCGCGCACGGCGCGCAGGCCTTCGGCGTCGTGAACAATGATTGCCGTGATGATGTTGTCGCGGCCGGCGGCGCGCTCGACAATCGCGTCAACGAAGCCCGTGGCGTACATGGTCTCGACGCCCGCCTCCTTCAGCATGAGCGCCATTTCGCAGCCCGCGCCCTCGGGACTGAAGCTGGCGCGGCGGAACGGCGTTCCGGGCTTCATCTGGCGTTCGTAGTGGGAGAGCGGATTGCCGGCCCAACCCGGCAATTCCTTCTCGGTGGCCACATGAATGTAGCCTTTCGCGTCGAAGCGGCGCATCAACTCGGTGTGGATGCCGCCGACGCCTTCGTTGGCCGCGCCTTGCAGTCCGCAGGTGTGCACGCCGCCCGGCATGTCGAAACGTTCAATCAAAACGACGCGCGCGCCCATGCGCGCCGCCTGCAGGGCGGCGGCAAAGCCTCCGGGCCCTGCGCCGACGACGACCACATCGGCCTCGGCGACGACGGGAATATGCGCGGGGACCAACCCGTCGTTCAGCGGCGCGTCGACGCGTGCGGAACGGCTCACTGCCAGGTCGGCGCGGGCCAGCGCGTCTGGCTGGTCGCCTGACTGGCCGGCCAGACGACGGTAAACTTGCCGTCCTGGATCTGGGTAACGAAGGTTTTTGTGTCCGGCGCGCCGGTTTCGTCAAAGGTGACGACGCCGTTCGGGCCTTTGAAGGCGCCTTTAAAGAGCGCCTCGCGAATTTTCTCGCGGTCGACCACGCCGGCCTTTTCAATCGCCTGCACCATCATGAGATAAGCGGTGTAGCGCGGCATGTTGGTGGCGGTGGCGGCAAGATCGACGCCCGATTTCCTGTAGACGGTTTCAATCATGTCGTTGAAGGGGCCCTTCACGCCGGGAATCCACGAGGCGACGCTGGTCATGCCCTCGATGCCGCCATAAGCGGCGGTTTGCTGGGCGAGCGCCGCCGAGGCGATGGGGAAGTGGATGTTCATCGCCTTGATTTTCATCTGGCGCAGCTGCTGGATCAGCGGCACGGCGACGTTGTCGAAGGAATTGATGTAGATAATGTCGGGCCTGGCGGCGCGGATTTTCAGCGCGATGGAGCTGAAATCCTTGATGTCGTTCGGGAATATGTCCGACCCAACCATCTTGATCCCGGCTTCCTCGTGCTTTTTCGACCAGATGTCGAACACCGATTTATAGACGGGATTGTCCTGCGTTACCCAATAGATGGTCTGTGGCTTCGGGTTCATGGCCTTCAACATGTCCGCGTAATTGGCGTCCCAGTTGAAGGTCATGGGATAGGGCGTCGCCCAAAAATATTTCAGACCGCGTTCGAAAAGAGCCGGCGTCGCGACATTGCCGCCGATCAACGGGATTTTGTACTTTTCCGCGACGTTGGAGACGGGACCCACCACAAAGCTCCAGTCGACGCCGGCGAAAACATCGACGTTGTCGACGACCGCCATTTTTTCGTGCAGGCTTGTGGCGGTCGCGGGGTTCCCCTGGTCGTCGTAAATCACGAACTTGATCGGCACGCGCTTGTTGCAGGACTTCAGCATGACGCCGCCGTCCTTGTTGATTTCCGCCGCGAAGTTTTCAGTCACCTTGTCCCAGCCGGGCGTCAGCGACGCCAGCGGGCCCGTCATGGAGATCGTCGTGCCGATGACGATGGGTTCGTCGCATGAATTCTGTTTGGCGAGCGCCGTGGTTGAGGCGAGCGCGAGCGCGGCGGCGATTTTGAGCGTGCGTGCGGACATGGTCCATCCCTTTCCTGACGCGCGGAGATTGCGCCGCGGTTGTTGGCGTATTGATTTCATATGGGGCGGCGGTGTCAAGGAAGGGACCGCGGCCGCGCGCGGAGCCCTCCATTGACGCACGCGGTCCCGCCGTGCTGCATACGGAAGAACTCAAATCGGGAGAAAACGGGGTGGCGTTGCATCGAGGCGCGGGCGCGGGGGGCGGGTCTTCATGTCCCGGGCCTTCATGTCCATAGACATTCTGGTTCAAGTCGTCCTCTCGGGCCTGTTGCTCGGCGGCATTTACGCGTTGGTGGCGTTTGGCCTGTCGCTTGTTTACGGCGTCGCCAATATTCTCAACATCGCCCACGGCACGTTTCTGGCGATCTCAGGCGTCGTCGCCAGCCTGATTTACGGCGCGACGGGATGGCACCCGTTGCTGATTATTCCGGCGCTGGTCGTGCCGGTTTTTATTTTCGGCTATTTGTTTCACGCGGCGCTTTTGCGTCCGCTGGCGTCGCGTGGAAAACATGAGGAGACCATCGGAACCGTCCTCATCACCACGGGCGCTTTGATCATGCTGAGCGACGTCGCCGGCGTCGTCGCGGGCACCAAACAGCGCAACATTCCCGTGCGATCTGAAATTCTCGAATTCGGCGACATTTTCGTTTCCGTTACGCAGCTCTGGATTCTCGCGGGCATCGTGGCGTTGACCATCGCGCTGCATCTATATTTGAAACACGCCTGGTTCGGCCGCGCCGTGCGCGCGGTGACGCAAGATCCGCTGGGCGCCGCCATCTGCGGCGTCAACGCCTCAAGCGCGCGGGCGCTGACCTTCGCGGCGGGCTCGGGCCTCGTGGCCGTGGCGGGCGTGCTGTATGCGGTCGTCTATCCCGTCGATCCCTACATGGGTTTCAGCCTGACGGTGCGCGCCTTCACCATCATCATCATCGGCGGCATCGGCAATCTCGCCGGGACGATGGTCGCCGGCGTCATGCTGGGCGTCGCCGAATCGCTCACGGCGTTTTACTGGGCGCCGAAATGGGCGCCGGTCATCAGCGTGGTTCTCTTGCTCGTCATCCTTGTCGTCTTCCCGCGCGGGTTCGGATCATGGCGGCGGACGTGACGTCGAAATCCGCAACGCTGATTGGCGCGGTCGCGGCCGCCATGGCGCTGACCGCGCTGCCGCTGCTCGTGAACGCCTATATCGTCTCGTTTGTTTTCGCGCTGTTGATCGCCTTCGTCATCGCGCAAAGCTGGGACTGGGTAAACGGCCTGATGGGCTATCTCAATCTCGGTCATTACGCGTTTTACGGAATTGGCGGCTACGCGTTTGCCCTGTTGCTTTTGCAGGGAACGCCGCTGGTCCCGTCTTTCGCGGCCGCGGTTTTTTTCGCGGCGCTCGCCGCGGCCGTCCTGTCGCTGCCGATCTTCCGGCTGAAGGGCGATTATTTCGCTTTTGCGACGCTGACCATCGTGCCTTTGTGCGAATTGCTGGCCAGCAACCTCTCCGGGCTCACCAAGGGCAGCGAAGGCGTCACGCTGCCGCCGAATTATGTGCTGATCCCCGCCTACTACATCGCATCCGCGCTGGCGCTCGCGACATTCGCCACGACGCTTTATCTGATGCGTTCGCGCTTCGGCTACGCCATGCGCGCCATCCGCAACGATGAGCAGGTGGCGGAGGTCTCCGGCATTCGGCTGTTTCCCGTAAAGGTGATTACGCTCGCGTTGAGCGCGGCGTTCGCGGGTCTCGCGGGCGCCGTGCAGGCCTGGCAATTCAGCTTCATCGATCCCTACACCATGTTCAACATCGGCATCGCGTTGGTGCCCATCGCCTCGGCCCTGCTTGGCGGCTCGGGCCTGCTCTTTGGTCCGCTTGTCGGCGTTGTGTTGCTCGCATCCCTGCAACAGGTTTTGCTCGTCAAACTCAACATGCTGCAAGGCGCAATCTACGGCCTCGTGATCGTGCTCATCGGCCGGTTTCTGCCCGGCGGCCTGCTGCGCTGGCGCGCCGTCGCCGACAGCGCCGCCTTTGGATCGCTCTCCCGCGAGAGCCACTTCGAAACGCCGGCTTTGCAGGGCGGCTCGCGCGGCGACGCCTTGCCGCTGCGCGTGGAAAAAATCGACCGCGCGCGCGTTGTTCTGGAATGTCGGGCGGCGACCATGGCTTTTGGCGGCAACGTCGCGGTGCGCGAAGTCTCCATCACAATCCGGCAAGGCGAGATTGTCGGCCTGGTTGGTCCCAACGGCTCGGGCAAGACGACCTTGTTCAATCTCATTTCAGGCGCCTATCGCCCGAAGTCGGGAAAAATTTTTGTCGACGGCTTCGAAATCTCGAATTTCCGGGCCGACGAGATCGCCGGCCTGGGGATTGGCCGCACCTATCAAATCCCGCGCCCTTTCGGCGAGCTCACCGTGCGGGAGTGCATCGCGGTCGGGCGCACGTTTGGACGCGCGCGCGCAAGCCTCTTTGACGCGATGCAGTCGGCGGAAGTCTTCGCGCGCTTTGTTGGTCTGGAAAACAGGCTTGAAACGCGCGCCGATTTATTGAGCTTGCAAGAGAAAAAGGTGCTTGAACTCGCGCGCGCGTTGGCCTGCGAACCCAGGCTTCTGCTTGTGGATGAAGTCGCGTCGGGCCTTTCCACGGTCGAGGTCAGGAAATTTGTCGAACATATCCGCGAAATCCGCGATCGCTATGGCGTGACCATCATCTGGGTCGAGCACATTTTTTCGGCGCTCTCCCAGGTCGTCGATCGCCTTGTCGTGCTCGACGGCGGTTCCGTCATCGCCGACGCGCCGCTCGCCGAAGCCATGCGCGATGAAAAGGTTCTCAAAACCTATCTCGGCCATGCCCCGCTGGAGGCGAAATGAGCCTTCTGAAAGTCGAAAATCTTTCGGTCTTCCATGGCCCGCTGCAAGCGCTTTGGGACGTTAATCTGATGGTCGCCGCGGGCGAACGCGCGGGTCTTCTCGGCGCCAATGGCGCGGGTAAATCGACAACGCTTGGAGCCATCGTTGGATATTATCCCGCTCTGGGCGGCCGCATCCTGTTCGAAGGAGAAGACATCAGCCGCGAGCCGGTCGCCGCGCGGCTGGCGCGCGGCATTGGCCTGGTGCCGGAAGGGCGCCGCCTGTTCACCGCGATGAGCGTGCACGAGAATCTCGAGATGGGCGCCTATCTCAAGGCGCCGCGTCGACAACTCGCGGACACGCTCGCGAGCGTGTTCGCGCTCTTCCCGGTCCTGCGGGAAAAAGCCGCGCAGCCCGCGGGCGCGCTCAGCGGCGGCCAGCAACAGATGGTCGCCATCGGCCGCGCTCTCATGGGCAAGCCTCGACTGTTGTTGCTCGACGAGCCTTTCATTGGCGTGGCTCCCTTGATCGTGAAGGAGGTCATGGCGGCGCTCACGGCGATTGCCGCGCAAGGCGTCACGATCCTTCTGGTTGAACAGAACATACATCGGGCTCTGGAATTTGTGGAACACGCCAGCGTCGTCGAAAACGGCCGTACTGTCCTTTCCGGCGCCCGCGCCGCGCTTGCCGACGATAAAAGCTTTGGCGCCAGGTTTCTTGGACTTGAGTGATACCTCCCGAGTGAGATATCCCGACTTGCCTGACGGCGCGCGCCGTTCCAGGTTGGGACAAGCCAACTGGAACCCATGCCCGAAATGCAAAACGAACCGCGCGCCTTCACCGATCTCTCGGCGCAAATACCGTTTTCCGGCAACGACGACTTCGACCGTCTCTCGGAGAAGCGCGACGACGCGGCCTTTGTCGCGTCGCTAAGGGCGGAACCAAACGCGCGATCCCTTGTGTTCGTTGGCGATGTTCCGGTGTTGCGCCAGGCGGGCTTGCGAATTGATCCCTGGTTTGCCCTCGCGGAGGTCGAGGATTTCGGTTCCCTGCGTGAAACAGTGTTGCTTGGCCGCGACAAGGAGGGACCGCGTTTCGCGGTCCTGCTCGACGAATCGGTCGCCCGGGTCGTCGGTGTGCTCGACCCCGGCGCAAGGGTCGATCGTCGCCCGCGAATGATCCCAAACCGCCCGGAATATACGCTGACCGACTTGCGCTCGCTCGCGGTCGGCGGCGGTCTCTCGTCGGCCTGCCTGGGGATGATGGCGCAGGCCAAGAGTATTTTATACTGGCACATGCGGCACCGCTTCTGTTCCGTCTGCGGCGTCCCCACGCGGATGTCGAGCGCCGGTTGGCGGCGCGATTGTCCCTCCTGCAAGGGCATGCACTTTCCGCGCACGGACCCGGTTGTCATCATGCTGGCGGTTGACGGCGACGAATGTCTGATGGGGCGATCGGGACGGTTCGGAAAGGGGATGTATTCCGCGTTGGCGGGTTTTCTCGAGCCCGGCGAGACTCTCGAAAGCGCGGTCAGGCGGGAAATTCGCGAGGAGTCCGGCATTTTGACCGGGAAAGTGACTTATCTGGCTTCACAGCCATGGCCGTTTCCCGCTTCGCTCATGTTGGGCTGTTTTGCTCAGGCTTTGACGCGCAAACTTGTGATTGACAGAACTGAACTGGAAGACGCGCGCTGGTTTAGCCGAAGCGAAGTTCGGCACATGATGGCGGGAACTCATCCACTGGGATTTACCGCGCCGCAGCCCGTGGCGATCGCTCATCATCTGCTCAAGGCCTGGGTTGAAGCCGTAGGTTAAACCCGAGTTTATTCAGTAATGTAATTGAACATTCCTGAGAGAGGGGAGTGTTGCTGACAACAACCCCGTCCGGCGTTGGCGGCTAATTTTCCGCGGGCGGACGCGCTTTTCGTATCCTCTTGATAAAACGCAGCAAAGTGATTATGGTTCAGATATCAACTCTTCCGGATCGCAACCCAAACTCCAAGATCGTAACCAATGAGAAAAATGGCAACCAGGTCCTCCTCTTCGAAAGGCGCGAGCCGAAAGTCCCGCGATCTTCCCGTGCGCCAGCGCGCCAAGCGCTTGCCGGCTGAAGAGCGTCGTTCGCTGATTTTGAAAGAGGCGGGCGTATTCTTCTCGGAACACGGTTTTGCGGCGTCCACGCGCGATCTCGCCGATCGTCTCGGGGTTCGCCAGGCGTTGCTCTACAAATACTTCGAATCGAAAGAGGCGTTGATCGAGACGGTCTTCAAGGAAGCCTTTTCCGATCATTGGGCGACGAAATGGGCCCAGGTGGTCGCGGACAAGAGCGCGACTCTCGCCGAGCGTCTGGCCACGTTTTATTCGCTCTATGCCGACACCGCCGACAGCCTTCGACTGCGCCTGTTTTTGCGCGGCGCGCTCGACGGTTATCCGCTGCCCGCCAAACTGGCGCCGCTGTTGACGACGAGCCTCGTGAATCCCTTGATCGCGGAACTGCGCGGCGAAGAAAATCTGCCCGATCTTTCCGTCCGCCCGCTGATGGCCGGCGAACGCGAACTTGTCATGCTGCTGCATGGCGCCATGGTGTTCTATTTTATCCGGGAGCACATCTACAAAGCTCCGGTGGTGGCCGACCACGGCGTGGTCGCGAACCTTTATATCGACTCCTCCCTGCGCGGCATGCGCGCCAGCCTGAAGTCTCTGCATGAAGGCAAAGGCCCGGCTGTTCTGACGGCATCTTGATTTTCCACGGATATCCCGATTTTCCTCGCATATCCCATGGCGTGCGCGCCCGGACTGCGTCCGTGGGGCGCTCCCTGTAGAGGGAATTCGGGGTGTGTAAGCACAATTGGATCAAAACGATGATCGGCGTTGACTCCCGATCCTCGCGAAACCTATAAGGTTCCAACTGGGCTGCTGCTGTTTCGGTCCTGCTCCCAACTTCAAGCTGAATCGCCGCCCAGACGGCGGGGTTCCCTAGGCGAGTATGAAATAAATGTCGGTTCGTATGAATTCGTGGGTGGAAGGGCCTGCCGGCGTCAAGTCGAGGATAGGATCGGTCTTTGCGCTGCTGGCCTTTGGAAATCTCGCGGCGGGAGCATGGGCGTTTGTGGCGTTTCGCGACCAGCCGGTGCTGTTGGGCACGGCATTTCTCGCATGGGTGCTCGGCCTGCGCCATGCGGTCGATCCCGACCACATCGCCGCCATCGACAATGTCACGCGCAAGCTGATGGCCAATGGCGACAGGCCGGTCAGCGTCGGCCTGTGGTTCGCATTGGGGCACTCGACGGTCGTTGTGGCCGCGACCGGACTGCTCGCGGCGAGCGCCGCCGCGTTGCAAGACCGGTTCGCCGCGTTCAGGGACGCCGGGGCGCTGATCGGTATTTCAGTCTCGGCGGCGTTTTTGTTGCTGATCGGCCTTTTCAATCTGGTGGTGCTCGCGGATGTGTGGCGCGCCTTCCGGCATTATCGCGTCACCGGCGGCTACAGCGAGGACGACACAAATGCGCTGCTGGCGCGGCGCGGCTTTCTGGCGCGCATTCTGCGTCCGCTGTTCAACATGATTTCGAAGAGCTGGCACATGTACCCGCTCGGCTTTCTCTTCGCGCTCGGTTTCGACACGGCCACCGAGATCAGCCTTTTTGGCGTCGCGGCTTCCGCCGGCGCTGAAGGCTTGTCGTTCTGGGCGATCCTGAGCTTCCCTCTGCTCTTCACCGCGGGCATGGCGCTGGCGGACACCGCCGACGGGGTGATGATGTTGGGCGCCTATGGCTGGGCCTATGTCAAACCGGCGCGCAAATTTGTCTACAATATCGCGATTACCGCGATGTCGGTGGTTGTCGCTTTCGTCGTGGGCGGCGTTGAGACGCTTGGTTTGATCGGCGAACGATTCAAGCTCGAAGGCTGGTTCTGGGAAACCATAGCCTCCGCGAACGATCTGCTTCCAGTGCTCGGCTTTGCGATTGTCGGCCTCTTCGCGGCGGCGGCGGCGCTGTCGATGCTTGTCTATCGCTTCGGCAATTTCGACGAGACGCTGGCGCGGTCGGAAGGTTGACGCTTTCCGCTCTGGACGGCGCGCGCGCTCTGTGATCGTCTGGCGTTTGTCGCAAGCGCGGACGATCCGCGTCCGCTCCTGGGAGGAACGCATGTTGAAATCGCGCGTCGTTTCGCTGACGCTTGCGCTCGCCTTGACGGCGGGGGCGTCGTGCCTGCGGGCGCGCGCGCAAGCCGTGCTCGACGATTGGGCGAATGTGAAGCTGCCGCCGCCCCCGGCGCTCAAGCCGGCCAGCGTCGATCCCAAAACCACGGCGCTGCTGCTGTTTGATTTCACCACGCAGACCTGTTCCCAGGAACGCCGCCCGCGCTGCGCCGCCTCCATGCCGAAGATGAGGAGGCTTCTGGAGGACGCGCGGGCGCGCGGCATGTTCGTCGTCTATTCCGTGGCCCTGCCGAACACGGATTCAAAAGACATGATGCCCGAGATCAAGCCAAATCCAGGCGAGCCGGTTTTGCCTTCTCTGGGACCCGATAAGTTCCTCAACAGCGATTTTGAGAAGATGCTGAAGGAAAAGGGCGTGCAAACCATCATCATCAACGGCACCGCGGCGCAATCGACGGTGCTGCACACCGGCGGCGAGGCGGCGCTGCGCGGCTTCAACGTCGTCGTTCCCGTCGACGGCATGTCGTCCAACGACGCCTTTGCGGAACTGTATACGGCGTTCCACCTCACGACGGCGGCGCGCATCGACGCCAGGGTGACGCTGACCCGCGTCGACATGATTTCGTACAAGTAAGCCAGGGAGGACATCATGCGTATTGCATATTCAATCATCCCCGGAGCAGCGGCCGCCACCTTCGCCGCAAGCGTGGCGCGCGCGGAAATCCGCTCGCAATCCTTCGACTACAAGCAAGGCGACACGGTTCTGGAAGGATACATCGCATGGGACGACGCGAAGGCCGGTAAACGTCCGGGCATTCTCGTCTTCCCGCAATGGACCGGCCCCTCGGATCACGAGCGCAACGCCGCGCGCGACCTCGCAAGCCTCGGCTATGTCGCCATGGTCGTGGACGTCTATGGCAAGGGAATTCGCCCTCCGGCCCCAAAAGAATCCGGCGCCGAAATGGGCAAATACATGTCGAACCGTCCTTTGTTGCGCGCGCGCGTGAAAGCCGGCCTTGACCGCCTTTCACAGGACGGGAATGTCGATACGGCGAAGCTCGCGGCCATTGGCTATTGCTTTGGCGGCGCGGCGGTGTTCGAGCTTGGACGTCAGGGCGCCGATGTGAAGGCCATTGTCAGTCTCCACGGTTCGCTGTCGAATCCGACGCCGGAGGACGCCAAAAACATAAAGGGCAAGGTGCTGGTGCTGCACGGCGCCGACGATCCCGCCGTGCCCGTCAAGGAAGTCGATACATTCAAGGCGGAAATGAAAGACGCGAAAGTCGATATGCAATTCGTCGCCTACAGCGGCACGGTGCATTCGTTCACGCAGGTGAACGCCGGCAACGACAATTCGCGCGGCTCGGCCTACAACGCGCTTTCGGCGAAGCGTTCGTGGATCGCGACGCGGGATTTCCTCAAGGAGACGTTCGAATAGCGCGGTCGCGGATCGGCGCGTATGCGTTTCACACGCGACAGGAGTACAACGTGAGCGACATCAAAACAGAAATTTTCGACTACAAGGAAGGCGATACAATCCTTGAAGGCCTCATTGCCTATGACGCCGCGCGCGCCGGAAAACGTCCCGGCGTGGTCATCTACCCCTCCTGGACCGGCCCCGGACCACACGAAGCCAATTCCGCCGGAAAACTGGCGGAGATGGGCTACGTCGCCATCTGCGCCGACATTTTCGGCAAGGGCGTCAAGCCGACGCCGCCGAAGGATACGCTCAATGAGATGCTCAAATATCTGAAAAACCGCCCGCTGCTGCGCGCCCGCGCCAACGCGGCCCTCGCGCGTCTGCGTCAACATCCGCTATGCGATCCGGCGCGCGTCGCCTCCATCGGCTATTGCTTCGGCGGCGCGACCTCGCTTGAGCTGGCGCGCAGCGGCGCCGATATCCGCGGCGCCGTCAGTTTCCACGGCGCGCTGAACAGCCCGACGCCGGCGGACGCGAAAAACATCAAGGCGCCCTTGTTGGTCCTGCACGGCGCGGATGATCCCGTTGTGCCGCAACCCGAGGTCGACGGCTTCCTGAAGGAGATAAAGGACGCGGGCGTCGACTGCCAGTTCGTTTCCTACGCCAACACCGTGCATTCCTTCACCGATCCTTCGGCGGGCGACAACAAGGCGGTGGGCGCCGCCTATGACGAGAAGGCGGCGAAACGCTCGTGGGCCCACATGGCGGAGTTTTTCAGGGAGACGCTGGGAGCGTGAGGGAAGGCACGCGCCGGGTTGCGCGGCCAGGTTGCGCGGCCGGGTTGCGCGGATTGACTTGACCTCGCGCGCCGGTTAGCCCGGCCATATGAACGCCGCCACAATTCTCATCGCCGGCCTCGCCGAACTCGCGCCGTCCTATGACGTCGTTTTCTGCGACGTCTGGGGCGTCGTGCACAACGGCAGGCGACACTTCGCCGAATCCTGCGCCGCCCTCGCGCGTTTTCGCGAAGGCGGCGGCAAGGTTGTGCTTGTCACCAACGCGCCGCGTCCCAATCCGCCCGTGCGCGAACAGCTTGACCGCCTCGGCGTGCCGCGCTCCGCCTTCGACGAAATCGTCACTTCGGGCGATGTGACGCTGGCCTTGATCGCCGCCCACAAGGGCGCGCCGCTGCATCACATTGGCCCCGAGCGGGACAACGCGCTGTTTTCAATCCTGACGAAACTCACCGGCCTCGACCCGCCGCGGGTCGCGCTGAAGGACGCGAGCTACGTCGTCTGTACCGGCTTGTTCGACGACCAGACGGAAAAGCCCGACGATTACGACGCTTCGCTCGCTCTCATGCGCGCCCGCGGTCTCGAATTCATTTCCGCCAATCCCGACTTCGTCGTGCATGTCGCAGACAAGCTGCTTTATTGCTCGGGCGCCATCGCGGATCGTTACGAGAAAATTGGCGGCAAGGTCATACAGGCAGGCAAGCCCTTCGCGCCCATCTATGAACGCGCGATGGAGATGGCGCGGGCGCTGCGCGGCGCCCCCGTCGATAAATCCCGCGTGCTCGCCGTTGGCGACGGCATGCGCACGGACATCAAGGGCGCCTGCGATTTCGGCGTCGACGCGCTCTTCGTCGCGGGCGGCATCCATCAGCGCGATGTGCAAATGGCGGGCGGCTTCGACGCCCGAATGCTCGAACAATTCCTCAACAACGCGGAAAGCCGCCCGAAGGCGGCCATCGACATGTTGAAGTGGTGATCGTCAGGCGGCCGCGGCGGTGGACAGCACCTGATCGATCTTCGCCTTCAGGGTTTGGGCGTTGAACGGTTTGACTATGTAGTTGCTGACGCCAGCCTTGCGGGCCGCGACCACGTTGTCTGTCTTCGATTCAGCCGTCACCATGATGAACGGCACATTGGCGGTCGCGGGGTCCTGCCGCACTTTCTGCAATAGTTCGAAGCCCGTCATGGGCTCCATATTCCAGTCTGAAATCACGAGCCCATAGGTTTTCGCCTTGATCTTGGCGAGCGCG
>JANYDZ010000630.1 GCA_025363375.1 Hyphomicrobiales bacterium | reverse complement strand
GAGGTACTGCCCCTCACCGTGGTCGGTTTTAAGCCAATCTCCGCGTGACCAGCGCTCGATCCGGAGCGGCGGGCGACAGCTGCGTCGTGACCCTCGACGACATTACCGAGCTGGTCAGCGCCCAGCGCACCTCCGCCTGGGCCGACGTCGCGCGGCGCATCGCCCACGAGATCAAGAATCCCCTGACCCCTATTCAGCTTTCCGCGGAGCGGCTCAAACGCAAATACAGCCAGGTCATCACGCAGGACCGCGAAATTTTTGATCAATGCACCGATACGATCGTACGCCAGGTCGACGACATCAAGCGCATGGTCGACGAGTTCTCGTCCTTTGCGCGCATGCCGCGCGCCCGCCTCGAAGACGACGATCTTTCCGCCTGCCTGCAGCAGACGCTGTTTCTCATGCGCAACGGCCATCCGGACATCGTCATCGACGAACATCTGCCCGCAACGCCTGTTGTCGCGCGGTTCGATCGGCGCCTGCTGACCCAGGCGATCACCAACATCGTCAAAAACGCGACCGAAGGAATCGCGGCGGACGCGGCGCAACGCGGCGCGGCGCCGCGCATCGACGTATCCCTCGCCATCGACGCCGCCGACGTCGTCGCCATAGATATTGTGGACAACGGCAAGGGGTTTCCCAAAGAAAACCGGCAGAAACTGCTTGAGCCCTATGTGACGACGCGCAGCGAAGGCACCGGCCTGGGGCTGCCGATCGTTTTGAAAATTCTTGAAGATCACGGCGGCGGCGTCGAACTCCTCGACGCGCCCGACGGGCAGGGCGCGCGCGTGCGCCTGTATTTTCCAATGAACGGCGGCGCCGGCGCGGCCGCATCTCAAGGCGTGAGCATCCGACATGGCGAGTGACATCCTGATCGTCGACGACGAAGCCGATATCCGCGAAGGCGTTTCCGGCATCCTGTCGGATGAAGGCCACAACACGCGCACCGCCAAAAACGCCGACGAGGCGCTGGCGGCGATCGAACAACGGCGGCCAAACCTGATATTCCTCGATATCTGGATGCAGGCGTCGCGCCTCGACGGATTGCAGCTGCTGGAAATCGTGCAGCGGCAACATCCGGGCCTTCCGATCGTGATGATCTCCGGGCACGGCAACATCGAGACCGCCGTCAGCGCAATCAAACTCGGCGCCTATGATTTCATAGAAAAGCCGTTCAAGGCGGACCGGCTCGTGCTTGTCGCGGACCGCGCGCTCGAGACGTCGCGGCTCAAGCGCGAAGTCAGCGATCTGCGCGCGCGATCCGGCGCGGCCAATAAAATTGTCGGCGCATCGAGCTCGATCAACGCGCTTCGACAGGTCGTCGAGCGCGTCGCGCCCGCCAATTCGCGCGTGCTGATTACCGGAGCCGCGGGCGCCGGCAAGGAACTCGGCGCGCGCGTCATCCACGAGAGCTCAACGCGCTCGAGCGGCCCGTTCATCGTCATCAACGCCGCGACGATGGCTCCCGAAACCATGGAATCGGAATTGTTCGGCGCGGAATCGACCGACGGACGAACGCGGAAAATCGGGGCGCTCGAAGAGGCGCACGGCGGCACACTGTATCTCGACGAGGTCGCGGACATGCCGCGCGAAACCCAGGGCAAAATCCTGCGCGTGCTGGTCGATCAGAATTTTCAGCGCGTCGGCGGCGCCACCCGCGTCCACGTCGATGTCCGGGTGATTTCCTCGACGAGCCGCGATCCCGCGGTCGAGATCGCCGAAGGCCGCTTCCGCGAAGACTTGTTTCATCGGCTTGCCGTGGTGCCGATCCGCATTCCCTCGCTGGCCGAACGTCGCGAGGATATCCCCCTGCTCGTCGATTATTTCATGGACCAGCTCTGCGCGATCAACGGCATGAACAGGCGCAAGATCGGCGCCGACGCCATGGCCGTCCTGCAGGCGCATGACTGGCCGGGGAACGTGCGCCAGTTGCGCAACAACGTCGAGCGCCTGATGATTCTCGCCGCCGGCGACCCCGACGTGGAAATCAGCTCGGACATGCTGCCCGCCGAGATCGGCGCGCTGGCGCCTTCGACGCCGGCGGGCGCGGGCGGCACCAAATTGCTCAGTCTGCCGCTGCGCGACGCGCGCGAGGTCTTCGAGCGTGAATATCTCGTGGCGCAAATCGCGCGGTTTGGGGGCAACATTTCACGCACGGCGGAATTCATCGGCATGGAGAGGTCGGCCCTGCACCGAAAGCTCAAATCTCTTGGCGTCGATTGACGCGAAGCCGGCAACTTCATGGCATAGCTCAAGGCGTCGCGAAATAAGGGTGTCGCGAAATAAGGGCTGCAAACCCGGGCGAAAATGACTATATTGGATGGGCTGACCGCTTACGACATTTCATTTGGGTCGGCCCGCGCGCGTCTTGTTTGTGTCGATGCGGTCGGGGAAAGAAAATTGAAATCCGTGAACAACACGGAAACCAAGGGTCAAAAAAATGGCGACTGAACGCACCCAAAACCTGCAGGACACATTCCTGAACTATGTTCGCAAGAACAAAATTCCCCTCACCATCTTTCTCATCAACGGCGTCAAATTGCAGGGCGTGGTGACCTGGTTCGACAATTTCTGCGTGTTGCTGCGCCGCGACGGTCATTCCCAACTCGTTTACAAACACGCGATTTCGACCATCATGCCCGGGACTCCCATGCAGATGTTCGAACCCGACGAAATCGCGCAGGACAAGCCCTGAACGCGTCGCAACACACGATATGAGCCAGGACGAGTTTCACTCGCCCGGCTTTGATCTCGAGCGTCGACGGGCGCGGCACACGCATGCGCTCGTCGTTGGGCCCTACCTCAACGAGCGCGCGAAAAAAGGTCAGATCGCTCCATCAAGCCGCGCGCCGCAAGCCCGGCTTGTGGAAGCCGCAGGCCTGGCGCGCGCCATCGACCTCGACCTGACGGAAACATTGCTGGCGCCGCTTTCCAAAATTACGCCGGCCACCTATCTGGGCAAAGGCAAGGCTGACGAGATCGCCGAACGCGTCAAGGCCGATGAAATCGATCTCGTGGTGATGGATTGCGCGCTCTCGCCGGGCCAGCAACGCAATCTTGAAAAAGCATTTTCGGCCAAGGTCATCGATCGCACCGGTCTTATTCTTGAAATTTTTGGCCGGCGCGCGCGCACGCGGGAAGGCGCGCTGCAGGTGGAGCACGCGCATCTGGCCTACCAGAAGTCGCGGTTGGTGCGGTCCTGGACCCATCTCGAACGCCAGCGCGGCGGCTTTGGCTTTTTGGGCGGCCCCGGCGAAACCCAGGTCGAAACCGACCGCCGCCTCATCCAGGAGCGCATCACGCGCATCGAACGCGAACTCGAAGGCGTCAAAAAAACCCGCGGCCTGCACCGAAAGAGCCGTCAGGACGTGCCTTACCCCGTTGTCGCCATCGTCGGCTACACCAATGCGGGCAAGTCAACCCTGTTCAACCGGTTGACCAACGCCGAGGTTCTCGCCCAGGACATGCTGTTCGCCACGCTCGATCCGACGTTGCGCGCCCTCAAGCTGCCGCACGGCGCGAAAATCATGCTGTCGGACACCGTCGGTTTTATTTCCGAACTTCCCGCCATGCTTGTTTCCGCTTTCAGGGCGACGCTCGAGGAGGTCATCGAGGCCGACGTGATTTTGCACGTTCGCGATATCACACACGAGGACACCGACGAGCAGAGCGCCGACGTCAAGAAAATCCTCGAAGATATTGGCGTCGATCCCCACGACACCCGTAAAATCGTCGAAGTCTGGAACAAGTTGGACGCGCTTGACGCCGGTCATCGCGAACGCGTCCTGAATTCCGCCAAAGCGAGACGCGGCAGGGCGCGCCCCTTCGTCGTCTCGGCTGTCAGCGGCGAGGGACTGGAAGGATTGCTGGCGGGGATCGAGGAACGTCTTTCCATCGACCACGCCCGCTATACGATTGGCGTAGCCGCGGAAGACGGGCAGGGGCTCGCCTGGCTCTATGCGAACGGCGAGGTGCTGGAGCGGACAAGCGGCGAGGAGGGCGAGACCGCGGTGACGGTTCGGGTCGCGCCGGACAAGGTGGAACGTTTGTTGCGGCGCTTTCCGCAGGCCTTTGAGTTGCGGGCATTGCGGCGGGGGGCGCGGGCGGCGGCGACTTGATCCGGGTCCCGGACGCGCCTCGTCGAAATGGGATCCCAGCCTTATATCGTTCGCGGCCCGGCTAGATTTCCGTTTCAAGGCGCTTGGCTTCATCCCAAAGGGCATCCCCGTCATTTCAATACCAGCGAGAACGTCATGAGCGCTTTGCTGGAGATTAAAAACGAATTGTCGACTGTCGACGGGCGCGTCGCGGAGCTTGAGGTTGCACTAAGA
>JANYDZ010000608.1 GCA_025363375.1 Hyphomicrobiales bacterium | reverse complement strand
CCTACGACGGCGCGGTGTCGCGCTGGGCGGAACTCGGCCTCGACGGCAAGCCGCCGCTGGTGACGGTGTTCGAGGATTCGAAGTTTCCCGAAAAGCTTTGAATCAAAGCCGCTTCACACGTCGAGCGTGCTCTTCGCGAAGACTTCCTCGAGCTTTACCTGACGATCCGTCAGGCCCTGCTCGTGCAGATATTTCGCGATGGTTTCCAGCACCGGGCGCGCCGCTTTCACGCCATAGGCCAGCGGGTCGGCGCGGAAGGCTTTTTCGGGGTCGGAACCAAAAGCGCCGGTTTCCACCCATGAATCCAGCAGTTCGCGCGCGTGTTTCGAGCCGTGCTCCTTGGCTTTCAAAAAGCCGCCGTAGAGATTGAGCGCCAGCCATGGATGTCTGGCGAGAAGATCGCGGCGCACGACGAGCGTGTGATTGATCGGGTAGATGCCGGTTTTGCCGTAGTAGCGATGACCCTCGGCGAGCGGGTCGGCGAACAGCGGGCGCACCTGCGGCACGCGGGCGATGTCGATGGTGCTGCGGTCGACGAGATTGGTGTTGGTGAGATAGAGCAGGGTCGCGTCGACCTCGCCCTTCACCAGCATTTCGCCGATATTCGTCGTGGGTGGAATGCGGTTGAGCTTGACGCCGGGCGGCGGGGTGAAGCCGGTGGAGCCGCCGTGGCTCATGTCGGGCGTGCGTTCCATGAACCATTCGACATCGCGCGGATCAACGCCGAATTCATCCTTGAAAATTCCGCGCGACCAGATGGCCGAGGTCTGCTGATATTCGGGCACCGCGACGCGTTTGCCTATCAGGTCGCGCGGCAGTTCGATGCCGCGGTCGGCGCGCACAAGCGCGCGCGTGTGAAAGAACATCCGCGACGTGAAAACGGGGATCGCCGCCCAGGTCGTGTCGCCTTTGGCGGCGGCGATGAGCAGGGAGGACATGGACATTTCCGACACGTCGAAATCGGCGAACTTCAACTGGCGCCAGAACATTTCGGAGGGATGCACGACGGTCGTGCGCAGCTTGAGGCCTTCAACGCCGACGGCGCCCTTGATGATGGGGCGCGTGCGGTCGTTGTCGGACAGCGCCATGCTGAGTTCGAGGCGTTCGGTGGTCATGGTTTCCTCCGGGTTGTTTGCGCGTTTTATTTCAGCGCGGCTTCGAGAAAGCCGGCGTCGATATAGCGTTCGACATCGGCGAGCGGCCTGGGCGGCTGCGCGTATTTGCCGCGCAGGTCCAGCACAGCCTTCATGCCCGCGCGGTCGATGCGCAGATCGCGATAAATGCCGTCGGCGGGGTCGAGCAGGCGCTCATAGGCTTTTTCAGCCGCGGGGCGGGGCATGCCGTTCATTTTCGCCGTCAGCAGCGCGATGGATTTTTCCTTGTTGGCGGGATCGGCGATCCATTGCACGCCGGCGTGGAAGGCGCGGGTGAAGCCGCGCAACGCCGCGTACTTTTCCTTCACATTGCCCTTGCGGACCATGGCGACGATGCCCTGATAGGCTCCGAGAACTTCGCGCGCGCGGGCAAGACGCCTGTAGCCGCGCGCTTCGGCGACAAGATCAAGCGGCGTGTTGAGCAGCGTCGCCTTCGCCTCGTTTTTGAGCAGGCCTTCGAGGCGTTGCGCGCCGCCGCCGGCCTTGACCCAGATCACATCGTTCTCGTTCATGCCGTTGCGCGCCAAGATTTCGCGCATCACGAAGGCGAAGCCGGTGGTCATCGCGTCGACGGAAACAGTCTGGCCTTTCAGCGCCTTGATGTCGGCGATCTCGGCCGAAGCCATGACGCTGAGCAGGCCGTTGTCGACGCCGAACAGCGAAATGAAATCGCTGGGCGCGCCAAGATCGACTTCGCCCTGGCCTTCGTTGTAGGCGACGACGTTGTCGACGCTGGACAGCGCGAGATCGTATTTGCCGGCCATCATGTTTCTGGCGAGTTCAATGGAGTTGGGCGTGAAGTCCAGACTCACGTCGACGTTTTCCCCGGCGAAGAAGCCTTCCTGCTGACAGGCCCAGAAAGGCCAGTTCGCGGCGCCGGCGAAAGCGACGGCTTTCAGCGTCTCGGCGCCCCGCGCGGGGGCGACCGCGCCGGGCGCGGCGAGCGCAACCGCGCCGCCCATGACAATATTGCGCCTGTTCATTGCACCGCTCCCCGCGTTGATTTCGCGTCAATTAGCCTCGACGCCGGAGGCCCTGATCACCGCGCCGTATCTGGCCGCGTCGGCCTTGATCAGCGCGTCGAATTCGGCGGGGCTGTTGGGCGCGGCGAGCGATCCGAGCGTCGCCAACCGCTCGATCACGTCGGGCATGCGCAGCACGGCGTGGGTGTCGGCGTTGATCTTCGCGACAATGTCCCTGGGCGTCGCGGCGGGCGCCAGCAGGCCGAACCAGGTCTCGTATTTGAAGCTTGGCACGGATTCGGAAATCGTCGGCAGATCCGGCAATTGCTTGAGGCGTTGCGCGGAGCCGATGGCGAGCATGCGCACGTTGCCGACCTTCGCCTGCTCGACGGAATCGGGAATCGGCGACATGTAAAACGCGACATCGCCGCGCAAGACCGCCGTCACCGCTTCCGGCGTGCCCTTGAAGGGCACGTGAACGATGTTGAGATCGGCGGCCTGACGCAAGGTTTCCGTCATCAGGAACGAAGTGCTGGCGATGCCGGCGGAGGAGAAATTGTATTTGCCGGGCTCCTTCTTCGCGAGGGCGATGAACTCGGGCAGGGTTTTCACCGGCAGGCCGGGGGTCGCGATCATGATGAAGGGCGATTCGACGAGGCGTGTGACGCCGGCGAAGTCGGCGACGGGATCGAAGGAGATGTTCTTGTTGATGACGTTGGCGATGACGTGGCCGTTGGAGGTCAGCATGATCGTGTAGCCGTCGGCGGCGGCTTTCGCGGCGCCGGTGGCGCCGGGGAGGCCGGGGCGGTTTTCGACGATGACCGATTGTTTCCACACCTGCGCCAGCTTGTCGGCGACAATGCGCGCGAGGCTGTCGGTAACGCTGCCGGCGCCGAAGGGCACGATGATTTTCACGCCCGCCGACGGGAAAGGTTGCTGCGCCTGCGCGGCGCCAGTGGCGGCCGTCAGGGCCGCGCCGGCGAGGCCGAGCGAGGTCTGGCGTCGTGTGAAATTCATCATCGGTCTCTCCAGCGGTTCAATCACGCCTTTGGCGGCAGCGGCATGCTCAACAGCACGGTCGCCGCGCGGTTGGTTTCGTTTTTCAGCGCGCGCTTTTCGCCGGGCGCGACGCGGCAGGAATCCCATTGTTGCAGCACGACGCGCTCGGCGCCGTTTTCGACGACGAGCTCGCCTTCGAGCACCACATAATATTTCTCCAGCTGCGAGGCGTCGAGGGAGGTGTGGCCGCCCGGCAAAAGCTGCGACACGCCGAGCCAGAGTTGTTCCGCGGGACCGGCTTCGTGGCCTTGCAGGCGCAGGCAGCGCATGTCGTTGTGCCCGGGCGGAAAGTAGGGCTTGGCGTCTTTGAAGCGCGTGACGTGCATGGGTCGCTCAGGGGTTCAGGATTTGGGGTTTGAAAACGAGACGGTCGCGGGCGGAGCCCAGCACGGCGATATAGGCTTCGCGGGCGCGCTCGAAGGGATAGACCGCGTGTGGCGCGATGGGGAATGGTTTCAAGCTCCCGGTCGCAAGGCCGGGCAGAAGCTCGCGCAATATGTCGCCGGTGGCGATTGACGAAAGCGAGAGCGAGTCCGCGCCAAAATAGGCGTGCCGACCGCGATAAAACGCGAACAGGTCGAATTGCACGATCTTGTTGACGGCGGAGATGAAGACCATGCGGCCCATGACCGCCAGCGATTTGGCGCCGTGCTCGTAGTAGGGATCGCCGACGGTGTTGTAGACAATGTCCGCGCCCTTGCCGCCGGTGATTTCGCGCACCCGGGCGGGCACGTCGGTTGTCGCGGAATTGACGACCTCGACGTGGGAGCAAGCGTATCCGGCATAGGGTTCGTCGCGGCGCACGACGCCCATCACGCGCGCGCCCTTCCAAGCGGCGATCTGGGCCGCGGCCTGACCGACCTTGCCGTTGAGGCCGAGGATCAGAACGTTGTCGCCGGGTTTGGGCATGCCGGTGCGGCGAAAGCCTTCCGTCGCGGTGACAAAAGGCACGCCGAGGCCGGCGGCTTCCTCGCTGGTGAGATTGGCGGGCTTTTCAACGACGGCCGCCGCTTCCACGACAAGGTGCGAACCGTGCGTGCCGTCGCGGCGGATGCCGAGGTGGCCGGAGGAGCCGAACACTTCCTTGCCGATGAATTGCGCGGGACCGGCGCGCACGACGCCGCAATAATCGCGGCCCGGCGTGCGCGGAAACACCGCTTGCGGCATCATGCCGATGGCGGCTTTCGCGTCGGAGGGGTTGATCGCGGCGGCGCGGATTTCGATCAGCACGTCATCGGCGCCGGGCGTCAGCGTCAGCGTCTCGACGCGCGGGGCGACGGCGGCGATTTCGGCGGCTTTTTCAGCGAGACGAAGAACGCGGGCTTGCATCACAGGGCGCGTCCGGCGTCGACGACGATGATCGAGCCCGTGGACATTTTCAGATGCGTCGCGCAGGCGAGCACGGCTTCGGCGACATCGTCGGCCTGGGGGATTTTTTTCAGCGGCGCGGTGGCGGCGGCCCTGGCGTAGAATTCCGCGCCGCGTCCCGGCACGAAGCTGGTTTCAACCGCGCCAGGCGAGACGGTCATGACGCGGACGTGCGGGGCCAGCGCGCGGCCGAGCGCGATGCCCATGACGTCGATGCCCGCCTTGCAGGCGCTGTAGGCGATGGACGAGCCCTGGCCGTTGAAGCCGGCGATCGAGGAAATGTTGACGATGAGTCCGTCGCCGGAGGCTTTCAGCATGGGCGCGAAGGCGCGGATGACCGCGAACTGGCCGCGAAAGTTCACCGCGAACATGCGGTCGATGAGGTCGTCGTCGAGGCCTTCGAGATCGTCGTGCGCCACGGGTTTGGTGAAGCCGGAGGAATTCACGAGAATGTCGCAGCGGCCGTATTTTTTCTCGACCGAATCCTTCAGGGCGACGATCGATTGTGTGTCGACGACATCGACGGGAAAAGCCGAATGGCCGGAGCCCGGCAAATCCGCAAGGAAGGCGGCGCTGGCTTCTTTGCCGGGACGGTAGGTGACGACGACGCTCGCGCCTTCCTCGGCAAACATGCGCGCGGCGGATTTGCCGCAGCCGCACGTGCCGCCGACGATGACCGCGATTTTGCCGGTGAGTTTCTGGGGCATGGATTTGCTCGACGTTTGCTGGAGGATTGCGGAGGGCGGAGAAGAGGGGGCCGGCGCCGCGCGCCGCCGCTCCCGCCTACTTCTTCGCGTTGATCAGATCATACACATTGCAGGCGAGACCTGTCGCTTCGTAGCCGTCCTGGCCCGTCGCTTGTGCGATGGCGAACATTTGCTGGGCGAGGCCTACGAAGGGCATCGGGACCTCCATTTCGCGCGCCATGTCGAGCCCGAAGCCCACGTCCTTCGGCATCCAGGACTTGCGCGGCTTGAAATTGCGGCTCGCCACAATTTCCATGATGCGCCGGACCGCTTCCGAATTCTGCTGGGAGTTTTCCAGAATGGTCTTGAAGGAAGCTTCATTGACGCCGCCCTTCTTCAGCCACGAGCCGACCTCGACGAGGCTCAGATGCTGCACGGCGGCCAGCATCGCCATGGCGTTCTTGACGAGCTTGGCGCCGCCGAGATCGCCGACGTGCAAGATCGATTTGCCCATCGCCCTGAAGACCGGCTGATGCTCGTCGAACAGGTCTTTGGGGCCCGAGAACCACAGCGCGAGATTGCCCGCCGCCGCGACCTCCTCGACGCCGCCGGCGGATGCGTCGAGGATCGTCCAGCCCTTCCTGCCGAGCTCGCCCGCGGCGCCGACGATGGTCGCCTTGTCGATGCTGGAAAAATCGATCCATTGCTTCGCGCCGCCGGCGGCCTCGATGAGCCCGCCCTTGCCGACGGCGACGGTTTTCACCGCGTCGTTGTGGGGCAGCATCGAGAGCACGAGTTCGCAGGATTCCGCCACGGCTTTGGGCGAGTCGGCGAAGAGCGCGCCCTTTTCCTCAAGGCTTCTGGACTGCGCGCGATTGATGTCGGCGACGACGAGACTGTAGCCCGCCTTGATCAGATTGGCGGCCATGCCGGAGCCCATACCGCCGGTGCCGATGAAACCTATCGTCTTCATGTCCTGTCTCACTTGATCGGCGGTTGCGGCAGGTCGGACTCGCCGGGCTCCACATGAAATGTGTAGTCGAGCGTGTACCAGGGCGCCTTCACGTCGGCCGCCGGCGGCGCGCCGCTTTCGTGTTTCCTGTAATCGCCGATGAGGGCTTTGGTGACGCCGAAGACGACGTCGCAATCGATGTATCTGGCGCCGGCGACGAAGACCTGGGTGACGAGGGTCTTGAAGCCGGGCTTGTGAATGAGAAAGTGCAAATGCGCCGGGCGCCAGGGCTCGCGCTTCTGGTACAGCACCATTTCGCCGGCGGGGCCATCGATGGGGATGGGGTAGCCGGCGGGCAGGATGGTGCGGAAGCTGAAGCGGCCATTGGAATCGGTGAAGAATTTGCCGCGCAGATTGTGGTCGGCCTGTTCCGGGTCCTGATTTTCATACATGCCGGTGGTGGAGGCATGCCACACATCGACTTCCGCGTTGGCGACGGGGTTTTTCTTGTCGTCAACCACGCGGCAAGTGGTGAAGAGGGCGGGGCCGGGCGTCGGCGAGCGTACGATTGAGCCGCCGTGTTCGGTCTTCGGCGAATGCATGCGCCAGAAGGGGCCGAGCAGGGCGGCGGCGGTTTCGGTCGAGCCGCCGGCGCCGTTGTTCATGAGGCAGACGAGGGTTGAGAGGCCGAGGCAATCGGAGAACAGGATTCCCTCATTGTGGGTGTCCGTGGTTTTCTTGCCGATGCCGTTGAGCATGCCGATGCCATATTCCCACTCGCGTTCGGTCAGGCGGACCTCCCTGGCGAAAGCGTGGATGTGCTTGACGAAGGCTTCCTGAATCTCGCGGATGCGCGCGTCGGGCGCGGCGGCCATCACTTTGAGGACTGACGGGGTCACGTCGTTTTCAGTTTCGATGATCATGGGGTTCCTCGCCGGTTGGTGGGCGTTGACGTATCTATCTTGCAAGGGCTTGCGGTGGTCAAGACGGCGGGCAGACGGTGGGCTTGACCGGCAATCTGGACATGTTCGCCTCAATCGACGAAAGACAGGCCATTGTGCGGAGCGCCCCGATGAATTTGCGATGTGCCGTTGTTTGTCCCATTGCAACCGGCGGCGGCGTTACGGAGGCCTTTATCACCAGCCTCGCCATGTTGCGGGCGGGCGGCGTCACGCCCATTGCCGTCGTGCCGGCGAATTTCTTTTTTCTCGAAAGGCTGGCGTCGCAGGGCTACGAAATCATCCCGATCGGGGGGCTGGAGCGCGGCGGCACGTTCAACCAATTGCTGCAGGCTTTCGCCATCGCGCGGGCGGCGCGGCGATCGCGCGCCGATCTGTTGTTGCTCAACAATGGCCGACATGTGAGCGCTTTGCGGCGCTTGCTGCCGAAGACGCCTTTGATCGCGCATTATCACGGCGGCAAGGTGCGGCGGTTTCTGGCCGCCGACAGGGTGATTACGAGCAACGTCGAGCAAATGCGGTTTCTGGCGGATGTTGGTTATCCCGCCGCCCAGGCCGTGGTGCTGGATTATGCCCTGCCTATTGACGCTCTGCCGCCCTATGAGGCGCGCGCGCGCTCCGCCGGCCCGCCGGTTGTCGGCACGCTCAGGCTGCTTGAGCCCGCCAAGGGCGTCGATGTGCTGATCGACGCCATCGGCTTGCTAGCGGCGCGGGGTCGGCGCATTCGCACGCGCATCGGTTCCACCGGCTCTCAGGAAAAATTCCTGAAAGCGCGCGTGCGGGAACTCGGGATCGGCGACATCGTCGAATTCGCCGGCTGGATCGACGACAAGCAGGCGTTTTACGACAGTCTCGACATCTACGTATTGCCGTCGCGTTCGGAGGAATGGGGCATCGGCATTGTGGAAGCCTATGCGGAACGGCTGCCGCTTATCGCCACCGCGTGCCTGGGGCCGAAGCGGATTGTGAAAAGCGGCGAGACGGGCCTGCTGGTGCCGATCGCCGATCCATCCGCCATGGCGGACGCCCTTGAAAAGCTGCTTGCCGATCCCGCGCTGTGCGAGCGGCTGGCGCGCGCCGGCTACGCCCATTGCGCGGAGAACTACCTGTTTCCGCGGATAGCCGCGTTGTTTGTGACGGAATTGCTGAAAGCGCGGCCCGTCAATTCTTGACCAAAACATCCTTGACGAAAAAATGATCGAAATCGCGCGTCGCGACGTGGCGGAAGCCGAGTTCGCCGAGCCGGGCTTTAAGCGTTGCGTCGGTTGGCGCGAAACTTTCGATCTGGAACAGGCAGCGATTGTCCGCGATCACGCGGTCCATGCCTTTCAGCACGGTCAGCTCGGAGCCCTCGACATCGATCTTGGCGACGACGAGGCCGCCGGAAAAATCGATGACCGCGTCGACGGGCGCCGCTTCCACCTCGATCGCGCCGACCACGCGGTTGCCGGCGGCGACCACCGTCTCCGTCATGCGCGAGCCGCCGCGGTTGGCGTCCGAGGCGATGAAGAAGGGGATTTTTCCCCGCTGGTCGCTGGCGGCGAGTTCTAAGACCTCGATCTTGCCGAGGAGGTCGTTGATGAAAAGGTTGGCGCGCAACTGGGCGAGATTGGCGGGCTCCGGTTCGAAAGCGACGACGCGTTCGAACAGCCCGGTTTGCCGCATGATAATGGAATAGAGGGCGCCATGGGCGCCGATGTCGAGAAACACAGCCTTCTCGCCCGCCTTTTTCGTCGTCTTCAAGAGGTCGCCGAGCATGGCGATTTGCGCCGGCTCCCAGCTGCCCTTGATCAGGAGGTTGCGATCGACGGAATTTTTCTGATCGAGCAGATAGAGCGCGCCCATGCGCCGCTCGATGGAATAGCGGTGTTTGAATATGCCGGCGTAGCGCTTGAGCACGCTGGGGATGAGACGGCGCAGGATCGGAAGCTTCATCAAGAACGCGGGAGGCGACAGCATTTTGCGTCCTTGTGGCCGGGTGTCTGGTGGCCGGTTGTTTGGCCGATTGTCGCGCGCGGCGCGGTTCGGCTCGCCGGTTTACTGTCGCACCCTTTAGCGAGGCGCCGGTCAATCGCCAAGCCCGTGCAATGGATTGTCGTCGCGCGGCGGCGCGGCAACGGCCGCAACGGGGCATTAACCCTTCTTGGCAAGGCTCCGTAAACCATTAATAAAAACAAGAGCTTCCCTTAGGGCGCCCGGCGCCTTCCGCAAGGTCATGTTAAGCCTGTTGCCGTTTACTTTGGGTATGGCGCAAAGGCAATTCCGCACCCGCGGTTGAACCAGAGCGCCTGTTCGGGAGGAGGAGCAGCCTTTCGGATGCAAAGGGCGCGCTTTGGCGCGAATTGCTTTTCGTCGATGCCGCCCGATTGCTCGAGGTTCTCATTTCGCCCCGTTTCGGGGCTCATCAGGCGAGTGTAGACATGCGTAAGCTGGGGTATTTTCTTGTTGGCATGACGGCTCTTACGGCGGCTTCAGCGGCCGCCGCGGCGTCTTTGCAGGTTTCTCCGATTCTCATCGATGTCGCGGCCGAGGGCGCAGCCGCCTCGTCGGTCACGCTGCGCAACGCCAGCAACAAGCCGGTCAACGCGCAGTTGCGCGTGTTCCGCTGGACGCAGGCGAACGGCCAGGACCAGTACGAAGAGACCACCGATGTCGCGGCGAGCCCGCCGATGGTTTCGATGAAGGCGAACGGCGAATATGTCGTGCGCATCGTGCGCACCAGCCGCGCGCCGATCAAGGGCGAAGAGAGCTATCGCTTTGTCGCCGACGAATTGCCGGATTCGGGCGCGCGCGCTGCCGGGACGGTCAATCTGCTGGTGCGCCATTCAGTCCCGGTGTTTTTCCGCTCGCCCAACGCGGCGCCAGCGGCGGTGACGTGGAACGTCACGAAAAGGGGCGGCCGCCTTGTCGTCGAGGGCAACAACACCGGCGAACGGCGCGTCCGCATCGCCAAACTGAAAGCCGACGACGGCGCCGGCAATTCGGTCAATTACGGCGACGGCCTGATTGGCTACGTCCTGGCTAAATCCTCGAATACGTTTGCGTCGCGTTCGGCTCCCAAGGGGTTTGCCGGCGGCACGGCGAAATTGTCGCTGACGTCCGAAGCCGGCCCGACGGCTGCTTCCGCGCCGGTGCGCTGAGACAAGCCGGACGGGATTCGGCGCGCGCGAGCGCGTCGAATCCGCGTCGCGGGAACAAAAGATGAATCTTTCGCCGGGCGGATTTTTGTTCGGCAATAAAACTTTTGAATCAGGTCCCGGTCCAACGCGGACTCCGTTTGAAAGGGAACAAACAATGAATCCCTAGGCGTTGGCGATTTCACGCCCATGCCGCGCCCGACGGCTTTGCCGCGCAATTCAATCCGTCATTCGCCATCATTCAAGCGCGCGGCATCGCTGCCGCGGCAACAGGTCCGCTCGTCCGGAAAGGACAGATCCAGGGTTTATGCGCTGCATTCGGTCAAAGCTGACCGCCAGGCTTTCAGGCGTTTTCTTCAGCTGGATTCTAGCAAGCGCGACCGGATTCACAACGCCAGGCTGGGCGCAGACGCGCGCCAACCTCCTGCTCGACGTGACGCTGAACGAGCGGCAAACCAAGCTTGTCGGCAACTTTGTGCGCGACGATTCCGGCCAGATCGGCGCGAAGGCGAGCGAACTTGAGGAAATCGGCGTCAAGACGCAGGACGCGCCAAAAGATCCCGAAGCGATCATTTTGCTCAACTCCATTGCAGGCGTGAAGTACCATTACGACGACACCAAACAGGCGATTTCAATCGAGGCGCCGGTTGGCGCGCTGGCGACCCAGAAGATCGATCTGGGCGCCAAGCGGGATCTCGAAGGAGAGGGCGAGATTCCGCCGCAACGAAACTGGGGCGCGCTTGCCAATTACTCGATGTACGCGTCCGGATCGCGCGATCTGGACACAAAGCGCATGGTTTTCAGCGGCTATTCGCTCAGTCTTGAGACGCGCGCTTTCACGCCGCTCGGGACGTTCTCGCAAACGCAAATTCTGGCGGGATCGAGCTTTTCAACGCGCAATGTCAAGGCGACGCGGCTCGACACGACGTTCACCTATTCCGATCCCGACACGCAAATCACCTATCGGGCCGGCGATACGATCACCGGGGGGCTCGCCTGGACACGGCCTGTGCGCATGGGGGGCTTGCAGGCGCAGCGGAACTTTGGCCTGCGTTCAGATCTTGTCACCCTGCCGTTGCCGACGCTGTCGGGTTCGGCGGCGGTTCCCTCGTCGGTCGATGTCTACATCAACAATCTGAAAACCCATTCGCAGGAGGTCAATTCAGGGCCGTTCCAGATCAACAATCTGCCTTCGATATCGGGGTCCGGCACCGCGCGCGTCGTGGTGCGGGACGCGTCCGGCAAGGAGATCGAGCAAAGCGTGCCGTTCTTCGTCTCGTCCAAAATGCTGAAGGCGGGGCTCTATGACTTTTCCGTCGAGAGCGGTTTTGCGCGGACGAATTTCGCGCAGGAAAACTTCAGCTACAACCGCAAGCCGATGCTCGCCGCCAGCGGTCGATACGGCGCGACGGATTGGCTGACGCTCGACGGCCACATTGAATCCATGCCCGGATTTGGCATGGGCGGCGTCGGCGCCAGCGTGAACACTCTTGGTTTCGGCGTTCTTTCACTCGCGGGCGCCGCAAGCTGGTTCAAGCGCGACGGAATGGGCGCGCAAATTTACGGCGCCTATGATCTGCAATTCCGCAGCGTGACGGTCGGGCTGAGTTCGCAGCGCACTTTCAAGGCCTACAACGACCTTGCGGCCGTCACCGCGCCCAAACTGGCGGTCAGCAGCTCGCTGGACACGGCGGCGCAGATCGCCGGATTTGGGGCGGCTTTCGATTTCGGCTCGACGCGGGCTCCGAAGGCCGTCGACAGGCTGACGATCGGCGTGCCGATCAAATTCGATGGTTCCGCCGTCAATTTCAGTCTGGCGAGGGTCGTGGACGGGGCGGGCAAGGAATCGAAAATCGCGGCGGCTTCCTGGTCGCGGCGGCTCCCTTATCAGGGGTCCTTGTTCGCGTCCGCTTACATCGATTTTTCCGAGAAGAAGAGCGTCGGCGTCTTTGCCGGCGTCTCGTTCCCCCTCGGCGACGATATTTCGCTGTCCGCGAGCGCGACCAAAACCAGATCGGGCACGCAGATCGGACTGCAGGCTTCCAAATCCATCCGGTCGGAGGAAGGCAGCTATGGCTGGCGTGTGACCGATGTCGAGGGGGGCAGTCCAAACCGCGCGGCCGCTGTCGCCTATCGCTCGGGCATTGCGCAGGTCGAGGGCGGAGTTTCGCAAACCGGCCGCGGCGTGACGGGCGCCATGCAGGTCGATGGCTCGCTCGCGCTGGCGGGCGGCAGCGCGTTTCTCGCGCCGCGCATCAGCGATTCGTTCGCCATTGTCGATGTGGGCGCGCCCAATATCCCGGTGGAGTTTGAAAACCGGCGCGTCGCGACGACGGGCTCCAACGGGAAAGCGATTGTTGCGGAATTGCGGTCCTTCCAGAAAAATCGGATTTCGATCGACCCGACCAATCTGCCGGTCAACGCCAGCGTCGAGTCGACGAAGGAAACGGTCGTGCCGGCGGACGGGAGCAGCGTTTATGTGCGGTTTGGCGTGCGCGAGACAAACGCAACAGGCGTGCTCAAGCTGGTGGGCGCGGATGGAAAGCCGCTCAAAACGGGCCTGTCGGGCAAATTGAATGGCGAGGAATCCTTTATGGTTGGTTACGACGGACAGGCCTATGTGAAGGGGCTTGGCGCGGAAAACACGGTCGTCGTCGATCTTGAGCCGGGCGCCTGCAAGGCGAGCTTCG
>JANYDZ010000581.1 GCA_025363375.1 Hyphomicrobiales bacterium | reverse complement strand
GAAAGCTGGTGGGGAAAATAATTCTCGTAACCTTCGAGCCCCACGAGACGGACATATTCCATGCACAGCTCGCGCGCTTGTTTGCGCGGCGATTTCTGTGCGTCCGCAGGCCGAAATCGATGTTTTGCACAACCGTGCGCCACGGAAAAATCGAATTCGTATATTGCTGGAAGTCATCGATCATTCCGACGGCGGGGCCGGTGACTTTGCGCCCTTCAAAGAAGACTTCGCCCGCGGACTTCGATGATCGGCGCTCCGAACTTTTTCGTCGTCGCGGCCGTTGGCGGCGCGCTGTCTGTCATGTTCACTGGAGGCCCGTCCCCGCGCCGAACTCTTCGCGCGCGATACCAATGGCCGGCGCGCCGATCCCGCAAGTCCGACGCGCCAGTCCGATGCTCCGGCTCTGGCGTTTGGCTTGCGTCTCCATTACCTTCGCGCCGATGGCGGCGGGGCCCGCGTGGATATGGAGGAAGCATTATGGCGTTTTCGGCCTGGCGCGGCATCGCGGGCATCGTTCATCCCACCCTGCGGCCCGGCGCGCTGGAAGAGTTCATTCGCCTGCTGCCCGAAGGCATCGGCGTGATTCCCCTCTTCACGAACATCAGGCGCGGCACACGCGATGAATTCCTCACCATGATGAGCGCCTACGAGGAGCAGATCGCCTTGCTCGCGGAACAGGGTTGCGACGCCATCCACCCCAATGGCGCGCCGCCCTTCATGGTGCACGGCCTCAAGGGCGAAGCCAAAATCGTGAAAGACTGGGAAAAGAAATTCAAAACGCCGATCTTTACGGCGGGACAGAACCATATCGCCGCGTTGCGCGCCCTGAAGGTGAAGACCATCGTCGGCGCGAGCTACTTTCCCGGCGAAATCAACAACACCTTCGCGCAATATTTCACCGACGCCGGCTTCAAGGTGAAGTGCATGGAGGGCATCGACGTGCCCTTCAACAAGGCGCAGGAACTGTCCGGCGAGCAAGTCTACGCGCATATCAAAAAGCATTTTCTCAAGCACAAGGGCGCCGACGCCGTCTACATGCTGGGCTCGGGCTGGCGCACCTTGCACATCGTTCAAACCCTGGAGAACGACCTGAAAGTGCCGGTCGTGCATCCCGTTCCCGCGCGCGTGTGGGAGTTCCAGAAACGTCTCCACGTGAATGAGCCGCGCAAGGGTTACGGGCATCTGCTCGAATCCATGCCGGAACTGCCGTGATGAAGCGCCTTCGTCTCCTCGCCGCGTTCGCCGTGGCGGCGCTGAGCTTTGCCGCGCGCGCCCAAACCGTCGAGCAATTTTACAAAGGCCGCACGGTGCATTTGATCGTGCCGACCTCTCCCGGCGGCAATTACGATCTCAACGCCCGGCTTGTGTCGCGGCATCTGGGACGTTTTATTCCCGGCAACCCCGCGGTTGTCGCGCAGAACATCCCGGACGCCGGCGGCATGCTGGTCGCCAACCGTCTCGCCAACACGACGGAGCGCGATGGCGCGACCATCGCCATCATGGAACGCGGCACGCCGCAACTGCCCTATGAAGGCGATTCCAACGCTAAATACGATCCGCTGAAATTCAACTGGCTGGGTTCGCTGTCGTCCTACGCGGATGACGCCTATCTCATGCTCGTCATGGACCGACATCCCGCCAAATCCATCGACGATCTCAAAAAGCCGGGCGCGCTCGTTCGGTTGGGGGGCGACAAACCGGGCTCGACCAATCTCACCTTCGCAATTCTGGCGCGCGACCTCCTGAAACTGCCGGTGCAGATCGTGCGCGGCTACAACGGCGGCGCGCCCATGTTTCTCGCCATGCAATCGGGCGAACTCGACGGACAGGTGATCGGCATGGGGTCGGCGCGCGGCGCGCAACCCGCGTTGTGGAACAGCGGACAGTTGCGGCCCCTGCTGCAATTCGCGCGCGCGTCCCGCGTGAGGCAATTTCCCGATGTGCCGACGGCGCGGGAGCTTGTCGACGATCCCGCGTCGCAATCCCTGCTGCAATTCGCCGAACTTTCCTTTTTCATGGCGCTGCCGTTTGTGGCGCCGCCGGATGTGCCGCCCGAGCGCGCCGCGGCTCTAAAGAAGGCCTTCTCGGAAATGGTGAGGGACCCCGCCTTTCTTGCGGACGCGCAAAAATCCGGCTTCGAGATCACGCCTGTCGACGGCGACGGCGTGCGGGAAACCGTGGCGCGCATGGCGGGCACGCCCAAGGATGTGATCCAGCGCTACGTCGATATTGTAGCGCGCGGACGCCAATGACTGGTTTTTCGCGTGGGTATTGATATGTATGATCGCGCCGTGAAATGAGGAGTTTTCGTCATGCGTTCGGCTTGCGCGTTCCTTGCGGCGTTCGCCCTGTGCGGCTCGGCCGCCTTCGCCGACGAGCCCTTGCCGCTGCGCTACGCGCAGACCGCGTCGACCTGGAAAAGCATTTTCTCGCTGCCCATGCGCGTCGCCGACAAGCAGGGATTTTTCAGCGGGCGCGATCTTAAATTCTCGATGGTGCCGATCGAGGACGGCGCCGAAGCCAGCCTGACGGCGCTCCAGGATGGCAAGGCCGACGTCGCGCATGTCGCGACTTCCTTCCTGATCACGGCGGCCATGCGCGGCGCCGACACGCTCGCGGTGACGGCCGAGTTCAACAATCCCATTTACTCTCTTGTGGCCAAGCCCTGGTACAAAAGCGTCGCCGAATTGAAGGGGCGCCGGATTGGCATGGCGGACATGACCGGCAGCGTCGCCCTGGCGACCCTCGCTTTGTTCAAAAAGCACGGCCTTTCAAAGGAGGACCTCAACATAAAGGTCGTCGAGGGCACGTCGCAGCGCTTTCAATGTCTCACGATCGACGATTGCGAAGCTGTCCCGCTGGGTCAGCCGCAGGACTTTTACGCCATCCGTCAGGGCTTTCGTCTATTGGGCGCAACCAACGAGGCGGTGCCCGAGTTTGTTTACACCGTGACGGCGGCGCGGCGGCCCTGGGCGGCGCAGAACAAGGAAACGCTGGTGCGCTATGCGCTCGCCATGCGCGATTCCTTTAAATTCATCAGGGATCCCGGCAACCGGGACAAACTCATCGCTCTGGCGAAGGAATGGTGGGGTTCCTCGGAGGAATCCGCGGGCGCGACGCTCGATCTTTTCTTCAACCCGGAAAGGAACGTGCTGCCCATGGAAGGCGAGATCAACCTGAAAGGCGTCGAGCAGGTGATTCAATTCCTGCGCGAGGGCGGAATCCTCAAGGGCGCCGTTCCTTCGGCTGAAAGCTTTGTCGATCCACAATATCTGAAGGCGGCTCTCGCGCGTGAGGCGGCAGCCGCGGCGCGGGCTAGTTCTTTTCCAGCAGGCAGGTGATCTCGATCGCCGATTTTGGATCGGTTCCCGTCGGTTGCCGATTAAGCGCAAAGGGCTTGTACCCGTCCATGCCGCAGGAGATTTCCACTTCGTCAGGATTGACGCTCTTGTCGAAACCCTTGACGTGGAAATGGCCCTGATCGTCGGCGCGCAGCACAAGGCTCGAATTGAAGGCTTTCACCATCACGGTGACTTTCGCGTCGGCCACGGGATTGCCCTTGTTGTCCTTCACGTCGCCCACGTAAGGCGGCCCGGCATCCGCGTCGTCGTCGTCCATCGAGTCGAAAGAGCCGCCGCCGGCAAACGCGTTCTGGCTGGCAATTGCCGTCAGCCCGAGACAAAGCACCCCCGCCATTGTCAGGCGAAACATCGCGTCACGCATTTTTGTCTCCATCCCGCCTGGACCAACCGTGTTATTTATAGCCGAACCACGTCCGCTCGATATAAGTCAGCACCAGTGTCAGCGCCACCGGCACGACCCAGACCCAACCTGACCAGACTTTTTTGCGCATATCTTCGGGAATGGCAAGCGCGACGCCGCCGCAGACAATTCCCGCGATGAGCCCCGTGGTCAGCCAGCTGTACCAGTACATGCCCGGCGCGCTGCGGCCGAGTTCCTGACCGCCCGGACCGCCCAACAACCACCCGCCGGTGCGCGGCAAATAAGTGAACAGTGTGAACATGGGATGATAGAACATCGACGCCAGATAGGCGCATCCAAAGCCGACGGAAAAGGCTGGAAAGGCGCGTGACACGTTCATATCAAACTCCCCGGATGTTGTTCAGGACATAACCGACAAAGAACGCCGACCAGACAAACAGCGCCAGCAAAAGAACAATCAGCTTGCGGGTAGTTTCGTGCTGCGGCGCCAGCGGCTGGCGCCAGAAATACCAATAGGCCGGCAGCAGGCCGAGACCGAAGGAAACCAGATGCTCCTTCATCTCGAAAGAGCCCACGACCGCGCTCATCTTCAGGTTTTCCATGTAGACACGGGCGCCGATGCGGTACGAAGGATAGACGATGGCGCCGAAGGTGAATGTCAGAATGAACAGCACGATCACGGCATTGGTGTAATTGGCGGCCTTGACCGCGCGAAACCGCGCCATAAAGTTCGCGTTGCCCGCCCGCGCCGGCCACCACAGGCTCAGGGCCTGGTGGGTGATGGCGCCCATCAATGTGATCGCGCACAATCCGTGCATCACAAACAGGAACGTCAACATATTTCGTTTCCCTCCGCAATACCCGCGCGACAGCTCTGTCGGCCGGTACGCGCGCACAAACTAGACGAGACATTTTTGAACCGCAAGCGGCCATTTTCGGCGTTAGCCCGCGTTAGCCGCCCACCCGCGCGGCCACATTCGCGGCCGTCTGACCGTAGAGGTTGCGCTTGCGCTCCTCCTCGCTCACGGGCTGCGCGGTCAGCGGTTCCCCCCTGGCATAGGCGGCGATGGTGGCCGGGCGCGCGCCGATGGCGTCGACCCAGCGCTTCACGTTGTGAAAGTTCGAGAGCACATTCGGGTCGCGTTTCCACTGCGAGAACACCCAGCCATAGCAGGCCATATCCGCGATGGAATAATCGCCGCAGACAAAGGCTCGGTCCGCCAGTCGGCGGTCG
>JANYDZ010000536.1 GCA_025363375.1 Hyphomicrobiales bacterium | reverse complement strand
CTTGCCGCCGCCCACCGGTCCGAGCAGGTAGAGGATTTGTTTACGCTCCTCCAGCCCTTGCGCCGAATGGCGGAAATAGGAGACAATCCGCTCGACCGTTTCCTCCATCCCGTAAAATTCCGCGAAGGCGGGATAGACGCGAATGGTGCGGTTCATGAAGATGCGCCCCAGCCGGGGATCCTTGGCGGTGTTCACCACAACGGGCTCGCCAATGGCGGCGAGCAGGCGTTCGGCGGCGCTGGCGTACATATTGGGGTCGGCGCGGCAATTGTCTAAAAATTCCGCGATGGACATTTCCGCGTCGCGGCGACTTTCAAATGCATTGGAATAACGCGTGAGAAGATCAGTAGAGACCGACATGATTGCTCCTGGGTGAAACCGGGCATTCCAAAACACGATCACTGTCTTGCGAAATTGAACTACTGTCTTGCGAAATTGAACGCAGGATGGGCCGGCGCCGCCGCCGGAATTTATGGCTCCGCTTGAAAATGTCCTCGACCTGCGAATGTTGCGTGATTCGCGGGGTTTGCGCACCATCAATTTTTCGGCATTGCATAATATCAGCATGCTGCGGGATTCCGCACAAAGGGCGTAGACTCCACATGCGATCGCCAACCCATGGGCCAAATTCCCGCGGCTGCCGATGAACCTGGCCGGGTCCACGACATCGCGATTGATAAGACGCAACCTGAGCATTTTTACGGCGCCGGAGCATGCATCGGGCTTCGCCGACGCGCCCTGCGTGGAAAATTTGTGCAGCTGCCGCCATTATCGACTCCCGCATCGCGAATGCCGAGGGAGATTTCAAGGATCATGCCAATAAAATAGTGTTTCCTCGCGGCGCTGGAAGACCTCGCCGCGGGAATTGCGCGTCCGGAGGGCGAATATTTTTCCACCGCCGCGGTTTGTCCGGGATCGTGGCGAAATTGTGTAATTTGACGGAAAGCCGCGCCGCGCCGGGGCGCGCCGGATCATTCCGGGAAAATTGCAATGCCCCATAGGCAAAGCGCCGAATTCCGCGCTATGCTGAGCGCCGTCGGGTCAACGCGCGCTCCGCGCGCCGGTAAACAATTCGACCGCCAACACGGCATGATTCAGGAGAGGGCGCCCATGGCAAAGCTGAACATCAACGGCAAAGTGCGGGATATTCCAGCGGAAGGCGAGATGCCCCTGCTCTGGGCGATTCGCGAACTCGCCGGCCTCACCGGCACCAAGTTTGGCTGCGGCATAGCCCAATGCGGCGCCTGCTCCGTGCATATCAACGGCGAGGTCATGCGATCGTGTTCGATTCCCGTGTCGAGCCTCAAGCCCGGCGACAGAATCGTCACGATCGAAGGCATCTCGCCGAATCTCTCGAACCCCGTGCAAAAGGCCTGGCTCGAACTCGATGTGCCCCAGTGCGGCTATTGCCAGTCGGGCCAGATCATGGCCGCGACGGCGCTGTTGAAGAAAACGCCCAGGCCGACCGATGCGCAGATCGACGCTGCCATGACCAACATCTGCCGCTGCGGCACCTATCAGCGCATTCGCCAGGCCGTGCATATCGCGGCGGGCAATGCGGCGGGCGCCAAATCGGCGGCCTCCGACAGCGTCAAGATTTGAGCGGGGAGATCGATCATGAACAAGATCATTGGCAACACCGGGTTCAATGCCTCCCGCCGCGGCTTTCTTGTGGGCTCGCTCGCCGGCGGCCTGTCGCTCGGCTTCAACCTGCCGCTGACGGCCAAGCAAGCCGAGACGCCCGAGATCAACGCCTGGGTCGTCGTCAAGCCTGACAACACCTGCGTCGTGCGCATCGCGCGCACCGAAATGGGGCAGGGGACGCTCACTGGCCTCGCCCAGCTCGTGGCCGAGGAACTTGAGTGCGACTGGAAGAAAGTCGCCACCGAGCAAATCATGCCGGGCCAGAACCTCGCGCGCAAACGCGTCTGGGGCGAAATGGGCACCGGCGGCAGCCGCGGCATCCGCACCTCCCATGATTATGTGCGCCGCGGCGGCGCCGCCGCGCGCATGATGCTCATGCAGGCCGCCGCCGATCAGTGGAAAGCGCCGGTCGCCGAACTCACGGTGAAGGAAGGCGTGATTTCACACGCGGCTTCCAGGCGCTCGACGACATATGGAAAAGTCGCCGCCGCCGCCGCGAAACTCGCCGCGCCCGATCCGAAAACCATTACGCTGAAGGATCCGAAAAGTTGGACCATCGCCGGCAAGCCGCTGAAGCGTCTCGACACCGCCGCCAAACTCGACGGCAGCAAGATCTACGCGATCGACGTGAAACTTCCGGGCATGCTGATCGCGGCGATCAAGGATTCGCCCGTCTTCGGCGGCAAGGTGCAAAGCTTCGACGATTCGAAACTCGCGGGCAGACCCGGCTTCAAGAAAGTCGTGCGCGTCAAGGACACGGCGGTCGCCGTTGTCGCCGACACCTATTACCACGCGAAGACCTATCTTGCGGAATTGCCGATTGTCTGGGACGAGGGCGAGAACGCCGCGACATCGAGCGCCACCATCGCCGCGCTGCTGAAGGAGGGCCTTGAGTCCGCCGGTCCCGACAATGGCGGCCGCAAAGAAGGCGACGCGCTGAAAGCCATCGCGGAATCCGCCAAACGCGTCGACGCCGTTTACTCGACCCCGTTCCTCGCGCACGCGACGATGGAGCCGATGAACTGCACCGCGCGCGTCACAGCCGACCGGGCGGAAGCCTGGGTGCCCACGCAGAACGCAGAATCCTCGCTCGCTTCCCTGTCGGAAGCCGCGGGCGTTCCGCTGCCGCAATGCGAAGTCTTCCGCACCGATCCCGGCGGCGGCTTTGGCCGGCGCGGCGGCGGGCAGGATTACGTGCGTCAGGCCGCGGAAATCGCCAAACAATTCCCCGGCACGCCGGTAAAACTTATCTGGACGCGCGAGGAAGATCAGGCGCACGATTTCTTCCGCCCGATTTCCATGATGAAGGGTTCGGCGGGCCTCGACGCCAACGGCAATGTGACCGGCCTGCATTTCCGCATTTCCGGCCAGTCCATCAACGCTTTTTCCAACCCGGGCAATATCGTGGGCAGCAAGGACGAGCGTCAGTTGCAAGGCCTCTGGAAAGAGCCCGGCGACGCGCAGCTCGGCTACACCGTGCCGCACCTTTTGACCGAATATATGATGCGCAACACGCATGTGCCCGTCGGCGCCTGGCGCGGCGTCAACACCAATCAGAACGCGATTTACGTCGAATGCTTCATGGAGGAAGTGGCGAAGGCTTCCGGCAAGGATTCTGTTGTCTTCCGCCGCGAGCTCATGAAGAACCACCCCAAACACCTGGCCGTGCTCAACGCCGCCGCGGAAAAAGGCGACTGGGGCAAGCCCCTGCCAGCAGGCGTGCACCGCGGCATCGCGCAGTTCATGGGCTATGGCTCCTATTCCGCCGCTGTCGCCGAAGTCTCGGTCTCGCCCGCGGGCAAGGTTAGGGTGCACCGCATGGTGCTGGCGCTTGATTGCGGCATCGCCGTCAATCCCCAGCAGATCGCCGCGCAGGTGGAGGGCTCCGTCGCCTATGGCCTGACGGCCACCCTCTATGGCGAGTGCGTGGTCGAGAAAGGCCGCATGGTCAACCTCAACTTCGACACCTACGAGATCATGCGCCTGGCGGAAATGCCGAAGGTGGAGACAGTCATCGTCAATTCCGGCGGCTTCTGGGGCGGCGTGGGCGAACCCACCATCTGCGTCGTGGCGCCGGCGGTGCTGAACGCGGTCTTCGCCGCGACAGGCAAGCCGGTGCGGAGCCTGCCGTTGAAGAACAACAAGCTGGCGTGAGCGCGCTCGTCCTTCCCCTCTCCCCGTTCTGCACGGGGAGAGGGCGGCGGCGTAGATATCGGCGACGCGGCGTTGCCTCCCGTCCTTAAAGCTTCTTTCACCTCGTTGAGACAATCTTGCTGCGCCCGCCCTGTTGGTTGGCGCTTTGTTTCAGCGAGAGTGACCATGTTGCTTCAATCTTTTCATGTTTTCGCGCGTCATGCGCTTGGCGCGGCCCTGATATCAGGCGCCTTGCTCGCTCCGGCCAGCGCCGGAGAGCTCCTTTCAGGTCAGAATATCGGCATTGTCGGCGGCGCCCTGGCGGGCGGCGTGATCGGCAACAAGGTCGCCGGCAAGGGCAACAAGACGCTGGGCACGGCGGCGGGCGTTGTGGGGGGCGGCGTCGTGGGAGGCGTTGTCGGCAACATGGTCGACAGGAAGACCACAACCGGCACAATCCCCGCGAAGAAGAGCTCCGGCATCGGCGCGGGCACGGCAATTGGCGCTGTCGGCGGCGCGGTCGTCGGCGGCGTTGTCGGCAACAGGCTCGGCGGCAAGAACAAGATGCTTGGCACGGCGGCGGGCGTTGTCGGCGGCGGCGTCGTAGGCGGCGTTGTCGGCAGCCAATTCAACCGATAGGGCTTTCAAACTCCATCGGGCACGTTGTCGATCAAACCATCGACGATGCCGTGAAAGAGCTCCCAGGGCGCCTCGCGGTCGCTCTGGTTGCGCACGATTTGCGACGTGCCCGCGTAGAATTTCTCGTAGAGTTGATGGCGCCCGGCGAATTCCGAGCCGGTGAGATCCCACGCGAGCTTGTAGAGCTTCAACCGTCGCGCGGCGTTCAGCGAGGGCGTGCCCCACCAGCGTTCAAAACGGTCGCGCAAGGCGGGATCGCCCATCACGTCGATGCTCGCGGGCATTTGCAGGGGCACGCCGCCAATCAGCGTGCGCAAAATGTCGATGATTTCGCTGTGGTGTTCCTGACACCAGTTGAGCGCGGCGTACATGATGCGGCGATTGGGCGTCGCCCAGCCCTCGGGCCAGTTCTCCCACGCCTCGATCTGTCCGGCGACGAGACCGCCGATGGTCGCCTCCAACGCCGCGAGGCGCCCCAGCAATTCACGCACCGCCGGCACTTTGCCCAGCGCGTTGGCTTCGGCGACGCGGCTTGCAAGGCCGACAATGAGGCCCATCTTCGCGTGAAAGCGCACGTTCGACTGATGGTTGGCGTAACAATTGGCGGGGCTCTCGATATAGATGCGCCTGGAATATTCGCCGTTGTCGTGCAGGAACACGCGCGACCACGGCACCTTCGCCTCGTCGCAGACCAGCACGCTGTCCGTCTCGTCGTAACGATGGCTGAGCGGATAATCGGCCTCCTGCCCGCGATGGCGCCCGAAGGGCTCGCGCGCCCAAAAGGAAACGCCGGGCGTATTGAGCGGGATGGCGCAGGTAATGCTCTGCGCGCTGGCTTCGGGCGCGATGGCCGTGAGATTGCCAATCCACACTTCATCGGCGTAAACCGCGCCGGTCGCCAGCATTTTCATGCCGGAGAGGACGACGCCTTCGGCGTCTTCGCGCACGACGCGCAACACCGGATCATCCCGCGTCTCGCCCGCGAAAATCACCTTCGACTTGATGCCGGAGGGCGGCGTCACGGCATAGGTGAGATACAGGTCGTTTTTACGCGCGTATTCGTAATAGGCCAGCAGATTGCGTCCAAAGCCGTCGCGCAGCTTGTCGAGCAAGGCCACGTTCATGGCGAGCCCGGTCACCGTGCCCGCGACATGGTCGGGCGAGCGGCCGACGAGCCCATAGGTCGCCTGCGCCATCAGCCGCAGCGAGCCCATGCGCCGTTGCAAATCCTCGCGCGTGCGGCAGCGCAGCCAGTGCAGGCTGAAACGTTCGCCGTCTTCCTCGTAGGACATGAGATCGCGCCGCGAGGGATCGCGCTTGAAATCGTAGAGCCGCGCGATCGTTTGCGCGCCGTTTTTGAAGGCGGGATGCGTCGTGACGTCCTCGACGCGTTCGGCGCCGATCATGATCACGCGCCCGTCGCGCATGCGGTCGAGTTTTTGTTGGCCGCTGACGAGCATGTCGTTCCTCCCCGATGCCGGATGCGACTATGCTGAAGGAAGCGACGCAAGCCAAGGCACCGGCGCGATAAAGCTCATTCCGCCGGCCGCAGCGCCTTGCGCGTCCTGGCCACAATGTCCGCCGGCGTCGCGAACACTTTTTCGATGTGCTTCTGCACGCCCGCGCCGTCCATCCAGTCGATGTCGAGGCCGATGCGTCTGGATTCCGCGATGAAAGCCGCGTCCGCGAACAGGGAGGCAAAAGCCTTGCGCGCCGCGTCGACCCTTTCGCGCGGAACCTCCTCCACCATGAAATAGGGGCGGCCAATGATCTCTTGCGCGTAACCGAGTTCGAGAACGCGCCGTTGCTCGTGCGTCGCGGCGAAATCGACGCTCTTTGGAACGCCCAGGGCGTTGAGATGCGGATGACCGTTCATCTCCTCTTGCACCAGCGCCTTCACGAGTCCGCTGGCGAACCAGTCGGGATGCGCGGAGGAAATCGACGACCACGCTACGCCCGCGCCTGCGTCAAGTCGGCGCAAACGACATCGCCGATCATCAGCCGGCGCGGCGCGTGCGGGCCTTCGACGCTGATGTAGTCGGGCGTGTAATGCCTGCGCACGAGGCCGGCGCGCTCGCCCATGAACCCGTCGCGCGACCAGCCCTCCATCATCGGGGGTATGCCGGATGCCTGTTTCAGGTCGTCGGCCATCGCATCCTCCTGTTTCGCGCCGCTCGCTCAGGCTACAAACAAATTCAACGGGTGTCGAAGTTTGTCCGCCAGGCGGCGACCGCCCCCGCAGTCGCCGCGGGCTATATGCGCAAGCCCGCGGAGCCGAACTCCCGCGGCGCGGCTCACCCCTTCGCCTGCGCCTTCGCCCACATGTCGCGCAGGCCCACGGTGCGGTTGAACGCCAGCGCTCCTTGTTCCGACTCCCGGTCGAGGCAAAAGTACCCCTGCCGCTCGAATTGCACGACTTCGTTGCGCCCGATCTCCGCCAGCGAAGGCTCCAGCTTGCAATCCTTCAGCACGACAAGCGAATTCGGGTTGAGGTCCTTCGCGTAGTCGCCGCCCGCGCCCGGCGTGGGGTGATTGAAGAGGTGATCGTACAGGCGCACCTCCGCGTTGACCGCGTCGGCGCCGACCCAGTGCAGCGTCGCCTGCACCTTGCGGCCGTCGGGCGCGTTGCCGCCTTAGGTGGCGGGATCGTAGGAGCAGCGCAACTCGACCACTTCGCCGGAAGCATCCTTGACGATCTGCTGGCAGGTGACGAAATAGGCGTAGCGCAGCCGCACTTCCTTGCCCGGCGCGAGACGATAAAACTTCTTGGCGGGATGCTCCATGAAATCGTCGCGCTCCACGTAGATCTCGCGCCCGAAGCGCACCTTGCGCGCGCCCTTCGAGGGATCGTCGGGGTGATTGACGGCCTCCAGTTCCTCGCTCGCGCCTTCGGGATAATTTTCAATGG
>JANYDZ010000525.1 GCA_025363375.1 Hyphomicrobiales bacterium | reverse complement strand
CGGTTGGATCACAAACCGCGCCAGGCGCGCGCGTTCAACCCGCCGCGACGGGGTCCGGATCGACCGTGCGCGGATTGGCCTCGCGCAAGACCTCGTCGATCAGATTCTCGTAAGCGTCGATTGCAACCTCCGTGGAAAAGTCGGCGGCTCGCCGCATGCGCGCTTCCGGCGACCCTGGACTGGCAAGCGCCAGGTCGATCGCCAGCGCCAGGGCCTGCTCATCGCCAATCGGTATCAATCGCCCGAAGGCGCCGCCCGCGAGGATTTCCGCGGGACCGCCGCAATCGGTCGAGACAACCGGCAATCCATGCGCCAGCGCCTCAACGACCGTCATGCCGAATGTTTCGCTGCGCGAATTGACGACCAGGCATGACGCGCGCGCATAATAGTCCCAGGGCTCGGCGACGTAGCCCGGCATGTCCACGCGGTGATCGACGCCGAGGCGCGCGGCTTCCGCCGCAAGGCGATCGCGTTCCGGCCCTTCGCCGAGAATAACGAGCCGCGCGGACGATTGCGACAATTGCGAAACCGCGCGAATGAGTCCATCGAAATTCTTCACCCCGACAAGCCGCCCGATCGCCAACACCATCGGCGGGCGGCTTCTGATCGATTCCTCCGTCGCGCGCGAAGGCGCGTCGCCCCAGGCAACGGGATTGTAGATGCGCCGCGTTCGCCCCGGCGCCGCTCTCCAGACGTCGATCAGATTCGCCTTCAACGCGTCTGAAACAACGATTGTCCGGCCGGTGGCGCGCGTCAGCAATGGGGTCAGCGCGTAAGACAACCGACTTAGAAACTGCGGCTCGCTGGCGTGAAAGCCGTGATACGAAAGGATTGCGCGCCGACGAAATCCAGCGATCGAGGCCGCGCCAAAGAGTTTGAGGTTTGAAACGCACAACGCCGACAGCGCGACATCCGGCGCTTCGCGTTCGATGAGGCGGGCGAGTTTGCCCACCGCACCGATATGCCCCGGACCGAGAAGCGCGACACGCACCGCCGGCTCCAGAAAAGCCGCGTTGTCGCCGGACGCAAAGTCGGTCGCGAACACGACGTCGTGGCCCCGCCGCGCCAGGCCGCTGGCCAGCAGCGCCCACGCGCGTTCAGCTCCGCCGCCTGTCAGGGCGTGGGTGTAGAGAAGAATTTTGCGCCTGCGGTTCAACGGCTATTTTCCCTTATCCTCAGGACCGACCGCCTGCGGAGTCCTGCGCGACACGCGCGCGTCGCGTTCCATCATGGCGCTGGCGTTGCGCAATCCGTCCGGGATCCGCGCGAACGTGTTTTATTTCGGGACGGTCAGTATTGGATCAAACCAACAGAGCAATTCGGACGCCAGACCGCGCGGCGGACGGGACGTTTGAAAAGCCGCGCGAAATGCGCGCGCACGACGGCGAACGCCCGACGCGCTGGTTAATTTTTAACTAACAAAACACTGCAGAATGGACGCCCGCGCCTCGAATTGCTACAACGCGCCGTGGCACGCAACCTGCTTGCGCTTCGCGTCGAGGCTAAGTCTTTGGCGGAAGGCTGTTATGAACAAGCACGACCCGGCACCCGACGCGGTCACGTTCAGCGTGATCATCACCAACTACAATTACGCGCGGTTCCTGCGCGCCGCGATTGATTCCGTGCTGGGACAAACGCTGCCGGGCGTCGAATGCATCGTCGTCGACGACGGCTCCTGCGACGGGTCGCAAGAGATCATCTCCGGTTACGCAAACGTTCGAGCGCTGTTCCAGAAAAATCAGGGGCAGGCCGCGGCCTTGCGCGCCGGCGCGCGCATCGCCGCCGGCGACATTATCATCAGTCTCGACGCCGACGATTTCCTGTTTCCGCAAACGTGCGAGCGGATTGCGGCGGGATGGTCGCCGGGGGCAAGTTGCCTGAACTATCGGTTGTCGGTCTATCACGAGAATGTAATGACGGACGTTGTCTATCCAACAGAGCCGTTTCTCGACTCCGGCCATCTCGAACACCTGCAGCGCTTCGGCTATTATCCGTCTCCGCCGATGAGCGGCAACGCTTTCGACGCGAATTATCTGCGCACGCTGCTGGAGCGCGCCGAACATCTCGACGGCGACGGCGTCGACGCCTATCTGCTGTATTCCGCGCCGGTCTTCGGCCGC
>JANYDZ010000515.1 GCA_025363375.1 Hyphomicrobiales bacterium | reverse complement strand
CCGCCAGCCCGACACAGGCGGTCGCGATGTTCCAGACGTTGGGGCCAGCCAGCAATTTGTTGACGAAATTGTCCATCTGTATCCAGCAAAAAAAGCGTCAATCCAGGTTAACGAACAGACGTTAACGCCGTGTTTCCCCAACGGAAGTCCGGCGGCCTGCTGCGGCGGCGCACCGCCGCCGCGACCGCCGTGGTTTTTTCTCATGGCAATGGTCCCGGGCGGGGAGGTATAAGTCGGCGATCAGAGTTCGGGAGACGCGCTGGATGTCATCGACCGTGCAAGCCGCTCGCGCGCCGGGCCTCGACATCGATATTTTCTCCGACGATTACATCGCCGACCCCTATTCCTGTCACGCGCAATTGCGCGATGCCGCGCCGGTCGTCTTCTTGCCGAAAAACAACCTCTACGCCATGGCCCGCCACAAGGACGTCAGCGCGGCCCTGCGCGACTGGCAGACCTTTTCCTCCACCGCCGGCGTCGGCGTGGCGGACATTCGCGAGCCCGGCTACTGGCGCTCGCCGAGCCTCATTCTCGAGGTCGATCCGCCGCTGCACACCAACGCGCGCTCGATCCTGACGCGCGTTCTCTCGCCGCTCGCCATCCGCAATATGCGCGAGGACTTCGCCCGCGCGGCGGATGAATTTCTCGACCGGCTCGCGGCGCAGGGCTCCTTCGACGGCGTCAGGGACCTCGCGCAGGCGTTTCCGCTGCGCGTGTTTCCCGACGCGCTCGGCGTGCGCGAAGACGACCGCGAACATCTCGTTGACATCGGCGATTTCAACTTCACCGCCATGGGGCCAAGAAACGAAATCTATTTGCGCTCGCAGGCGAAGGCGGCGCCCCTTCTGCCGTGGCTGACGCAAACCTTCCAACGCAACATGCTCGCGCCCGGCAAACTCGGCGCGCAGATCTACGAGGCCGCCGACCGCGGCGAAGTCAGCGAGCAGGACGCCGGCATCCTCGTGCGTTCGTTTTTGTTCGCCGGCGTCGATACGACGGTGAACGGCCTCGGCAACGCGCTCTGCGCGCTGGCGCAAAACCCCGATCAATACGCGCTGCTGCGCGCCGATCCCGCGCTGGCGAAAGGCGCGTTTGAGGAGGGCTTGCGCTACGATTCCCCGGTGCAATGGTTCTGCCGCACGGCGACGCGCGACGTCGAGGTCGACGGCGTCCTCATCGAGAAGGAGGCGCGCGTCGCGCTTGTGTTCGGCGCCGCCAACCGCGATCCGCGCGCGTTCGAAAATCCGGATTGCTACGACATCGCGCGCGGCGCGATGAACCACACGGCCTTCGGCGGCGGCATCCACACCTGCCTTGGCCAGATGGTGGCGCGGCTCGAGGGCGAACTGGTGCTGAGCGCGCTGGCCAAACGCGTCGGCCGGCTTGAGATCGCGGCAACGCCGACGCGCAAACTCAACAATTGCCTGCGCTCGCTGGAAAGCCTGCCGCTGCGCGCCGCCGCCGGGTAGACAAGCGCGGCGACGCCGCTGAAACAATCTCCTCTCACAGGGTTCGCGCAATGAAGCACTTCACCATCGGCATCCTTCTTCTCGCGGCGAGCCACGCGCACGCGCAAACGCCCAACGCCCTCGACGCGGCGCTGATCCAGTGCTGGTCCTGTCACGGCAAGGACGCCCCTCCGAAAGACCCGACCATTCCCGTCATCCAGGGGCAGCAGGCCGCCTATCTTGAAAAGCAGTTGCGCGACTTCCGCGCGGGAACGCGCGACAGCCAGATCATGTCGTCCATGGCGGAAGCTGTTCCGCGCAACGACATCGCCAAGGCCGCCGGGATCATCGCCGCGATGCCCTGGCCGAAAGCCGCCGGCGCCGCGCCAGCGCCGGCGCCTGGTTCGGTCACGGCCTGCGGCGCCTGCCACGGCGCGGAGCTGATGGGCGGCCAGAGCCCCGAAGGCGCGGCGCCGCGGCTCGCGGGACAATCGGCGGAATACCTCGCCGACGAGATGAACAATTTCGCCCTCGGCGCGCGCGCCAAGGCCGTGACGATGACCGCGATGATGAAATCGTTGAAGGCGGACGAGCGCGGAAAGATCGCGAAGTATCTGGCGGGGCTGTAGCGCTCAAACCAGAACCTTGCGGTTTCGCCCTGCGTTCCCGTCGGCCGGTTCGTCGCGGGGTGAAAGCGGTTAACCGAAAATCGGAGCCGCGCCGTCGGCGCGACGATATTTTACGGGATCATAATCATTTCGCGCGAGAGTCCCCGCTATTGCCCGTGCTGCTGGGAGTGCAAATGCGTCGCATCTGTTCAGTCAACCTTGCCGGCGGCAACGTAAGTTGCGCCGCCCCGACTTTTTTTTCGGAGCTCACGGCCCGGAAGGCGGAATCCGTTTCGAGCCTTCAAGCCTCAAAGCCGGCTTCCGCCAAGGCCGCTTAGCGAGGATCGCGCCATGAGCACCGGCATCCAGATTCGAAATCTCCGGTTCTCGCTGCGTCGCGAGGGCATCGAGGCGTCCCGCCGGAACGACGGAACAGCGCTGGCCTTTTACGCTTCCCTCTCGGCGATGTTTCCGGAAGGCGAGCGCTTTTTCGTCCAGGCCGTTCGTCGCCTCGCCGCCCACGCCGACGGTCGGCTGGCCGAGGAAGTGCGGGCGTTCGGACAACAGGAAGGGCATCATTCCCGCGAACACACGACCTTCAATTCCTCGCTCGAAAGCGCCGGCGTTCCCATGGACCGCCTCGTGGCGCGGACCGACGCGCAGGTTGCCCGGGGGCGGCGCGCGACGGCCGTCCGGCAGCTCGGGTCCACGGCGGGCCTCGAACATTTCACCGCGATTTTCGCGGAACAATTGTTGCGAAAACCCAAGCACCTCGCGTTCGCCGACGCGGAAACGCGCGCGCTCTGGCGCTGGCACGCCATCGAGGAAATCGAACACAAGAGCGTCGCCTTCGACCTGTTCATGCGCGCGACCGCCCACTGGAACCCCGTTCATCGATGGATTTATCGCTGCTGGGTCATGTCGGACTCGGTGACGCGGATGCTGATCGTCGTCGCCGCCAACATGCGCGACGTCATGGAGACGCGTGAACCCGGCAGCTTTTCCTACCGGGAATTGGCGCGTTTCTTCTTCATACGTCCAGGACTTGGGCGCATGATCACGCTGGACACGTTGGCTTTCTTCATGCCCTGGTTCCATCCGAGCCAACTCGGCGACGCCAAAATCCTGGCGGCGGCGCGCG
>JANYDZ010000506.1 GCA_025363375.1 Hyphomicrobiales bacterium | reverse complement strand
CGCCCGGCTCGCCCGCGACCATGCGCAAGCCGGGCTCGATCCCTTCCTCGCCCAGCACACGCCTGCCAGCCGCAGGGCTGCGGATGCGGGCCCTGACTCTGCCATGGTCATGCATGACCAGGCGGAGAGCCCGGTCGCCTGGCTGGCGACCCGCAGGGGCCGCGACGGAAAGCCGCTGATTGACGCGGCTTCGCTTGAAGCTGGCGAGCGGCTGCGGCGCGATCTGACGCTGGCGCAAATCCTGCCCCGGGTCACCGCGAACTGGAACGCCGCCGTCGCCAGCGGCGTACGCGGCGCCGGGGCGATGCATTTTTCGGAAACCAGCCTCGCCGCGCGTCAGCGCGTTGACCAGGCCTTGACGGCGGCGGGCCCGGATTTGGCCGGCATCCTGGTTGACGTCTGCGGCTTTCTGAAAGGACTCGAGTTGATCGAGACGGAGCGCGGCTGGCCGCAACGCTCCGCCAAGATTGTGCTGGTTCTTGCGCTGCGGCAGCTCTGTCGCCACTACGGCATAGCCATGCAGGCGGTCGGCCCCCGCGCTTCCGGCGGGGTCAGGCACTGGGGCGCCGAGGATTTTCGACCCTCGTTGTCTGGAGCCGGGTGAAAGCGGCCGATGCAGGCGCCTGTCGAGGCTGTCAGGCGGGCGCCAGCGCGGCCCGCGCATCGCTCTTGATGCGCTCGACCATCGAGCGCACGCCGTTCGATCGCTGCGGCGTCAGATGCGCTGTGAGGCCGAGCCTGCGAAACAGGTCGAGCACGTCGGCGTCGATGATGTCGGTTGCGGGCCGGCCCGAGTAGAACGCCAGCACCAGCCGCACCAGGCCGCGCACGATGTGAGCGTCGCTGTCGCCGCGAAACGTCAGGACCGCCGGCGCGTTCGGCGGGCGCGCAATGGCGGTTTCGAGCCACACCTGACTGGCGCAGCCGCGCACCTTGTTGGCCTCATTGCGGGCGGCCTCGTCGAGCGGCTCCAGCGTCCGGCCAAGTTCGATCAGATAGCGGTAGCGGTCATCCCAATCGTCGAGAAGCTCGAAGTCGTCGATGATGGCGTCGATGGCGGTCATGTCGCGGCTGTCACGGGATTTCCGCCGCGGGATCTTGCGGCGCGCTTCATATAGGGGGCCTCGCCCCCGCGCGCCATCGGAAATCCCGACCGGTTCAGCTGCGTCCACGCCAGCCGGGCATGCGATCCTCGCGCCGCAGCGTGTCGGCGCCGGCTTTGCCGACGTCGGGCGCCGCGACCGGACTTTTGCCGGCGTCCTGAACGGCTTTGACGGTCTCAAGGCACGCGCGCGGGTTCTCGACGCACAGCCGCGTCGCCTGCGTCTTCGCTCCGGCCGCAAGCTCGCCTGTCGTCGGCAGCGCTATGTCGCCGGACACATCCATCGCCGAAAACGTCATTCCAAGCCAGAAAGTCGCGCGCAGCAGAAACATCATGTCGCTCACCGGTCGGGCGGACATTCCGCCTCACAAGTTCAAGCCGTGACTTTCACTCTGGCGCCAATCCATCAAACGCCGGTCAAAACAAACGCGCGATTGCGAACGTTGCAAACAACCGATGGTTAACCATCGCGCCCTTGCGCGGCCAGCGATTGAAACATGTTCTAAACCATAGGACGCGTTTCTTTCGCTGTTTCAGCGCTGTCGCGCTCTGACCGGGCGATTGGATCGGCATGCTTAGGGTTCACTTAATCCACGCCTGAGACATTGCCGGGGAGAGCGGCGGCGAGCCTGCCGCGATCCGGAGCGTCGCGTGAGTTACCTCGAGAGTTTTCGTCAGAGCGTCGTCGGATGGGTGCACGAAAATGCGCGCGGAAATCCGCACGAAATGACGCGCCACAGCGATTTTATCGCCTCGCGTCTGATTGTCGCTCTCGCGCCGTTGGCGATCGCGCCGGTGTGGCTGGCCTTGCGGGGCGCGCCGCAACCCTGGGAAGTCGTGGTCTTCGTTTGCGCGGCCATGCCGATGTTGAGCGTCGTGATTCTCTCGCGCACCGGCGATTTCGTTTTGGCGCAGGCTTTTTCCGCGGCCGGGCTGATCGCCATCGCGGTGGCCCTTGCCTGCGGCTTTGGCGGCATCTCGGCGGTCCCGCTGGTCTGGCTCGCGCTGGCGCCGGTGGAGGCGGTTTTCGCGCTTAACCGGCGGCTGGTTGCCGCAACGACGATTGTCGCGCTCGTGGCGCTGGCGGGAATCGCGTTCGCCACGCGCGAGGGTCTTTTCCCCCGCGACGGCGGCGTGGGGCTCCTCGCCAGCGCGTTTCTGGTGGCTCCGGCGATCCTTCACGTCGGCTTGGCGGCGCTGGGCGGGCTGCGTCAGTTCGAAATGCGCGCCCGGCGCGAGAAGGTCGGCGCCGCCCGCTTCGCCACCCTCGCCAGCGCGATGGGCGATCTCGTGCTGCGCCATGACCGCGCCGGCCACGTTCTCTACGCCAGCAGCGAGAGCGAATCCCTTTTTGGCCTGCCGCCGCGTGAATTCATGGGCAGGGGCCTGTTTGAGCGCATTCTCGTGCAGGATCGTCCGACGTTTCTGAAAACCATCGCCGAGGCGGTGGACGGGCAGGAGACGGCGCGTTGCGCCCTGCGTCTGCGCACCACGAGCATGGCGAGCGCGCGCGGCGATTTCGACGAGCCCGTGTTTGTGTGGGTGGAAATGCGCGCGCGCCGCCTGGCCGACCGCGGCGCCGACCTGCTGGAGCGGGACGGGGCCTGCGTAATGGCGGTGCTGCGCGACGTGTCGCAGCAGAAGCTGCGCGAGGAGCAGCTCGACGCCGCGCGCCTCGAAGCTGAACGCGCGATCGCCTGGAAGGACCGTTTCATCGCCAACGTCAGCCATGAGCTGCGCACGCCGCTCAACGCCATCATCGGGTTCTCGGAAATCCTGGGCAACGAGGAACTGGCGCCGGCCGATCCGGCGCGGCGCATGGAATACGCCGACATCGTGCACGCCTCCGGCGAGCATCTGTTGTCGGTGGTGAATTCAATCCTCGATATTTCCAAGATCGAGGCCGGGCGTTTCGACATTCTCACGGAACCCTTCGATGTCGCCGCGCTGATCGACGGTTGCTGCGACATGATGAGTCTCAAGGCGCGGCAGGCCGGGATCGCCCTGGTGCGTTCCTGCCCCGACGCCGTCGGCGAACTCGTCGCCGACAAGCGCGCCTGCAAGCAGATCCTCATCAATCTCCTGTCGAACGCCCTCAAATTCACGCCCTCGGGGGGACGCGTGCAGATCAGCGCGGCCCTGCAAGGACATTCAATCGCGCTTGAGGTCTCCGACACCGGCGTCGGCATCGAAGCGATGGATCTGCGCCGGCTGGGCGATGTGTTCTTTCAGGCTGGCGGCGCCCATAACCGCCGCTTTGAAGGCACCGGTCTTGGTCTCTCGGTTGTGCGCGGTCTGGTCGGACTGCACGGGGGTTCGATCTCGATTGAAAGCGGCCAGGGCGAGGGCACGCGCGTGTGCGTGCTGCTGCCGCGCGACGGCGCGCCGCAAACAGCCAGCGTGGGCGCCGCCGCGCCCATCGAAACCATTGCGCGCATCGGCCGCGGCCGCCGCGAAAATCTTGTCCACCCCGAGCCACAGGTGAAAAAAATTGCGTGAAGCTCTCGCCAATTCCGATCAGGATTTCATCGCGGTCGAACGGCCGCGCGCCCGGCGCGTCAAGTCCGGCGGATCGAAATTAAAGGCCTTCGGCCGCCTCGGCGGCCTGACCAGGAAACCCATGCGCGTCGTCGGGTTGGCCCTGGCGGTTGCGCTTCTGGCGGGCATCGGCGTCAACGCCATGTATTTCCAGACGGCGCGTCATCCTGCGCCCCTGTTCGCTTCCGGGGGAGACAAGACGGCGGCGCGCAACATCGCCGCATCGCCGGCGGCGCCCGCGCCGACGCCCGTTCCCGCCTCGCGTCCCGCCGAGCTGACCGGAGCCGGCGCGCCGATGGCGCTCCAGCGTGCGAACGTCCAGGCCGCGCTTCGCCCGCCCGCGCCGCTGGCGCGCGAATCGGTGGAAACCACCACCGCCAAAAAAGATCTGATCGCCGCTCTGATCAAGAGCGACGCCCCCGTCGAAGCCGAGAAACCAGCCAGTCCAAAGGTCGCCGCCGCGCAACGCGCCCTGCAAAAGGTCGGATTCGTGGTGAAGCCGGACGGGGTATTCGGCCTTGGCACGCGTCAGGCGCTGGAGAAATTTGAACGCGACCGCGGCCTGCCCGTGACAGGCGCGCTGGCGGGACGTACCGTGAAGGAGCTGGCGGCCCAGTCGGGCGTCGCCATTCCCTGAGCGGGCGATTGCGCGCGCTTTGAACCGATGGCTGCGATGCGCCTGCGCTCCGACTTCTGGGTCTCCGCTTATCTGCGCCGCTGCGCTCATGAGGACGTCGTGGCGGTACAGCGTCGACGCGGCGCGGCGGAGGCGGGCGCGATCTTCGTCAAGGTTGATCGTCTCGACGGCTCTTGCGCGCTCTTTGGTCCCGCGCCGCAAACCGAAGTCGGCGTTCGCGGCGTCGAGCGTCTGTGGGCGCGACTGCATCGCGATGCGTGGATCGACCCCGCCGGCGCCGAGGAAAGGCTGCGCAGGGAAATCAAATTCGATCCCGATTTATGGATTGTCGAAGTCGAGGACCGCCAGGGGCGCGACTTTCTCGATCTGGCGCCGGTGTGAGGCGCGGGCCCGCCGCGCCGTTCGCCTTGCACAACGGAGCCTGCTATAAAAACCATTCAACGGCGCGCGTCGCGACGCGCCGGGCGGGCGAGGGAGAAACGCCGTCATGTCGAATGGATTTATCAAAAACGGGGCTTTCATCGCGGCGCTTGTGTTGGCGCCGGTCATCGGCGTCAAAGCGCAGGACGCCGGCAGATATCCGGCCTTCGAGGGCAATTGGAAACGCGGCAGTTCCGTCGGCAGATGGGATCCGGCCAGGCCCGCGGGTCTTGGGCAACAGGCGCCGCTGAAGCCGGAATATAAAGCCGTTCACGAAGCCAATATCGCCAAGGAAAAGGCGGGCATCGACTACGATCCGAAAGCCACCTGCGGGCCGGTCGGCATGCCGCGGGTGATGTCGATGTATCAGCCGATGGAAATCGTCATCAAGCCGAACGTCACCTACATGCTGATTGAATCGGTGAACCCCGTGCGGCGAATCTACACCGATGGCCGCGACTGGCCGGAGGATCCGTTTCCAAGCTATCTGGGAATATCCATCGGCAAGTGGCTCGATACGAAGGGCGCGGGCCGCTTCGACGCGCTGGAAATCGAGACCCGCAACATTTCCAAAGGTCCACGCCTCTACGAAGGCACCGGCATTCCATTCGCCGAGGACAATCAAACCATCGTCAGGGAAAAGCTGTATCTCGACGCCAAAAATCCCGACATTCTGCACAACGAGATCACGACGATCGACAATGCGCTGACGCGCCCGTGGACCGTCTCGCGCTTTTATGAACGCGAATTCGAGCCGCTGGCCGAATATGTCTGCGCCGAGGACAATCGTTGGATCGTCATCGGCGGGCATACCTATGTCGCGGATTTCGACGGTTATTTCATGCCGATCCAGAAAAACCAGCCGCCGCCGGATCAAAAATATTTCCAGAAATATTTCCCTAAGCCCGCCAAATGACGCTGACCCAAGTGAAACCGGCGTCGGCGGCGCCCTTTCAACTCCGCCGTTTTACAAACAGCAGCCGGCCGGCTTCGCGTGGCTGCTCGGCCATGCGCGCGTTGTCCGAGGGGCGGCTGGACGTTGGCGCCGCGCCGGCGTCGCTCGTCGGCGCGTGCGTTGGCCGTCGCGGCGCCGGAGCTTCCTGATCGACCATTGCGCTGATCAGGCGCAGCGCGCCCGGCTGGCTTATTTCGCCGTAAAGCTTCGTCAACGCGCGCACCCGCTCGACGCTGTGGGCGACAACCGGATCGAGGCACATGAAGATGCGCGCGGCGGCTTCGTCTTCGACATGCAGCGCGCGCAACGCCAGAGCCACGGCCTCTCCGCGGGTATCTTCGAGCAAAGCGCGCGCGGCGCCGAAGGCGCAGTCCAGCGCGCGCGCCATGATGGCCGTGAACAGCGGCCAGTCGCGCTGCTTTGCCGCGCGTTCGAGTTCGGCGGCGGTGGCGGTTTCGACCTGCGTCGCCGGCCGACGCGAAGGCGCGCCCAGTTCGGCGCGTCGCGCGGCCAGCAAAATAGCGGCGCGTTGCGTCTGCGTGGCGTGCAGAAACAACGCGGTCATGTCGAAGGGACGCGGCGCGCGCGCGCACAGCCGCGCGGCGAATTCAGGCTCGCCGCGCAGACGCGCCGCGAGCGCGCGGAAGCTGGAGGAATCAAGCGGCGCGGCGGCGTTGCCCGCCAGCGCCCGCGCGACTTCGATTTCCGGACGCAGGGCGAGAATTTCGCAGAGCTGGGCGTCGAGGTCGGGGCGGCTGGCGACGGCGGCGGCCAGATCAGCGGCTTCGCCCATCGCGGCGCACAGCAGCCACGCGCGCGGCAACACGATGGAGCGCGCCAGCATTGCCGCCCCGCTGGGACCGCCGTCGGCGACGATCCGCTCCGCCAGCCCGCGCGGCGTCGCCCCGCAATTGGCGAGTTTGTTTGCGACAATGGCGCGGGTTTCGGCGTCCGCCTTGTCCAGCAAGCCAAGGGCGACAGCTTCGAACTGGTTCATTTCGTCGGCGCCGTGGTGCGCCCGGCTGACGTAGAGATCGGTCAGTACGCGCAGCAGCACGGGGCGCATATCCAGCGTCCCGTCGCGTCCAAGGCGGGCGAGGCCCCGCAGATTGGCGGGAAGGTCGGCTGGAAGCGGCAAAGCGGCCACGGTGAAAAACTTTCTTTTACGCCCGTCGCGCGCCAGCCCTCCGGACCGCTCAGGCTAAGACTGTGTTCCAACGCACTTTTTTCAGTTCCGGCCTGGCGCAGAATTTAGACCGTGAACCGTCGCGTTCTCCACCGTCAAAAATAGCGCGGAGTCGTTGACGGAACATTAACCTTGGCTAAGCTGTAATGAGCTCGTGAACTGCTTCGCCTCGGCAATTTCGCCGAACAGATTTCCGGAGACGGACATGGGCGATATTTTGATGTTCAAACCGCGCCCAAGGCCATCCCGGCCGAGGGCGGAGCGTGATCCCGACGCCAGCGCGCAGATATTGTTCTTCCTGGGCGTTCGTTATGAGCCCTGGGTGGAAACGCCCGCCAAGCCGCCCGCGCAGATCGAGGCGCGCCAACCCGCCTGCCCGGCAAAGCCCAGGCGCAAAAAACAGCCGGCTTGAAACGTCCGCCCCTTGCTAGCCGGCTCCCGCGTCCGTATCGGTCCCGCAGGCGATCGACATCACCCGCTTTTGCGCGTCCGGCAGATCGCCCGGGCGCTCCGCCAGCGCGCGGATCAGGATAAAGCCCTGGCGTGTCGGGGTCAGGATGCGCAATTCCTGAGGCAGTTCATCTTCATTGTCGTTGGCTTCGACCGCTTCGAGCTGTTGGGGCGTGAGCACCAGCACGTCGAGCTTGCCGCGGGTCGCGCTGCGGTCGGTCATCGAATAATAGATTTGCCCGAACCGCGCGTGAAACGACATCAACGTCAGCGTGTCGGAAGCAAGCTCGGCGCGCAGCCGCAGCGGTCCAGCGTCAAGATCGTAACGGCAGACGCCCTGCACCAGCGCGGGATCGTCGAATGGCGATGTGCCGGCGCCGGGAACGCTCGCCGGCAGCAGCGTCATGCGATGCGCCGGCGCAAGCCGGCTCATGCGGGCGTGAGCGTCCCTTGGCGCGAGCCGCGGCATCGTCAGAATTGACGCGATATGCACAATGCCCGCGACGAGGATCGCGCCGACGGCCCATGGCGCGTTGCCAAGCAGCGCGTCGAATATCCGTTCGCGCCGGTTCATGCGCAACGCTTTCTTGCGATGGACGGCATCGACTTGCGCTCCAGCGCCGAAGCGTTGGAACTCGCCGTTGTGTCGTAGAGGCGCAGCATCAGCACGAAGGGCTGGCCTTCGGCGAGCGGCAGCCAGTTGCCCGCACGCGCCGCGCGCGCCGCGGTGATTTCAAACTCGCCGTTGGCGGCGCGCACGATTTCGGCCGACGTCAGCCCGTAGACGCGGGCGGGATTGACGAAAAGCCTGCCGTCCGGCGTCATCGCGCTGAGCGTCCACCAGCGCGCCGGGGGCACCGGGCCGCTGACGACGTAGTCGCAAGCGGGCGTCAGCAGCGCGCCCTCGCTGTCGGCGCG
>JANYDZ010000508.1 GCA_025363375.1 Hyphomicrobiales bacterium | reverse complement strand
CCGATCAGCAGATAGGATGCGAGTCCGACGCCCTCCCAGCCGAAAAACATCTGCAGGAATTTTCGGCCGCTTCCTCAGCGTCCGCGCCAGCGAATTTATCACGACCGGCCTGCTATTCACCTCCGCGGTTCTCTCGTGGATCGGCTTTGTGCGCGTCGCTTATTCCGATGCCGCCCTGTTCACGCCCGTTGTCGGCAACTGGCTTAGCTCGGGCTCGCTCAGTGTCGACTGGGCCTTGCGCATTGATACGCTCACTGTTGTCATGCTCGTTGTGGTGACCACGGTTTCTTCGCTCGTGCATCTCTATTCCATCGGCTACATGCATGAAGATCCGCATCGTCCGCGGTTCTTCGCCTATCTCTCGCTGTTCACCTTCGCGATGCTGATGTTGGTGACCGCCGACAATCTCGTGCAAATGTTCTTTGGCTGGGAGGGCGTCGGCCTCGCCTCCTATCTTCTGATCGGCTTCTGGTACGAAAAGCCCTCGGCCAACGCCGCAGCGATAAAGGCCTTCGTCGTCAACCGCGTTGGCGATTTTGGCTTCGCGCTCGGCATCTTCCTTGTGTTCACGCTGACGGGCTCCGTCGCGCTCGACACGATCTTCGCCGCCGCGCCTGGCCTGGCGGGCAAGCCGTTGCACATCTTTGGCCTCGACTGGGACGCGATGACCATCACGTGCTTGCTGCTGTTCATGGGCGCCATGGGCAAATCGGCGCAGTTCCTGCTGCATACGTGGTTGCCCGACGCGATGGAGGGCCCGACGCCGGTTTCCGCGCTCATTCACGCCGCGACCATGGTGACGGCGGGCGTCTTCATGGTGGCGCGCCTGTCGCCGTTGTTCGAGCAGGCGCCGGCGGCGCTCTCGGTGGTGACCGTGTTTTGCGCGACGACGGCTTTCTTCGCGGCGACCGTCGGCCTTGTGCAGAACGACATCAAGCGGGTCATCGCCTATTCCACCTGCTCGCAGCTTGGCTACATGTTCGTGGCGCTGGGCGTCGGCGGTTATTCGCTCGGCATTTTCCATCTCTTCACGCACGCCTTCTTCAAGGCCTTGTTGTTTCTGGGCGCCGGCTCCGTCATTCACGCCATGCACCACGAGCAGGACATGCGGAAGATGGGAGGGCTGCACAAGCACATCCCCATTACTTTCTGGATGATGACCGTCGGCACGTTTTCGCTGACGGGACTGCCGCTGACCGCGGGATTCTTTTCCAAGGACGCCATCATCGAGGCCGCCTTCGTTTCGCATCGCCCCGGCGCGGTCTACGCCTTCTTCATGGTGGCGATAGCCGCGGGCCTCACGTCCTTCTATTCATGGCGCCTTGTGTTCATGACCTTCTTCGGGCCGGAGACATGGGCGGGGCAGGGCCACGACGCGCATGGTCACGAGGATCAAGCGCATGACGACCACGCCCACGGCGACGATCACGGGCATAGGCTTGAGCCGCATGAATCGCCGGCTGTCATGCTGATCCCGCTTTATGTTCTTGCGGCGGGCTCGCTGTTTGCGGGCCTCATATTCCGCAACGCTTTTATCGGCGAGGGCGCGGAAGCCTTCTGGAAAAAAGCGCTCTACTACGCGCCGGACAATCATATCCTGCATGAAATGCACGACGTGCCGGAAACAGTCGCGCATCTCGCGACATGGATGATGCTCACGGGCTTCGCCGTCGCGGCCTATATGTATGTTTTCTCGCGCGGGACGCCGCGCAAGCTCGCCGAGCGCAACCCGATGCTGTACAAATTTCTGCTCAATAAATGGTACTTTGACGAGCTCTACGACTTTCTCTTCGTGCGCCCGGCCTTCTGGCTTGGCCGGCTTTTCTGGAAGGGCGGCGATGGCCGCATCATCGACGGACTCGGCCCCGACGGGATTTCCGCGCGGGTGCTCGACGGCTCGGCGCGCGTGGTGAAACTACAGACCGGCTACCTCTACCACTACGCCTTCGCCATGCTCATCGGCGTCGCGGCGCTCATCACATGGTATCTCGTGGGAGGCGTGCGCTGATGTTCGGCTTCGGGATACTTACCGGCCTGATCGTTCTGCCGCTGGTCGGCGCGGCCTTCATTCTCGTTCTGCGGGGCGACGACGAAGCCACCAGAAGCAACATCCGCTGGGCGGCGCTGCTGACGACGCTCGTGACCTTCCTGATGTCGCTCTACGCGTGGCGGCAGTTCGACCCGGCGAGCGCCGCGTTCCAGCTCGTGGAGGAACGCGGCTGGGCGGGCGGCGGGCTGCTTTACAAGCTCGGCGTCGACGGCGTCTCCATGCCCTTCGTGCTGCTGACAACCTTCCTGATGCCGTTCTGCATTCTGGCGTCGTGGGAGACCATCGACAAGCGCGTCAAGGAATACATGATCGCTTTCCTGGCGCTGGAAACGCTGATGATCGGCGTGTTCTGCGCGCTCGATCTGGTG
>JANYDZ010000507.1 GCA_025363375.1 Hyphomicrobiales bacterium | reverse complement strand
GACATGGCCGCTCAATCCCCGACGGCTGGGTTCGGGGGGGTTGACGGGGATTGCCAGGGTCCGAGCCCGAGAGGCGCGGTGCGGCGCCGGCAACGGAGGCTCGCGTCATGTCCTTCACGGCTTCGGGACAATTCGTTCCCGCTTATGATCATGTTGTCGTCGTTGTCGAAGAAAATCACGGCTTCAATCAGATTGTCGGCAATGCCCAGGCGTCCTACATAAACTCGCTCGCGACCGGCGGCGCGTTGCTTACGAACTATTTCGCGGTCACGCACCCAAGTCAGCCGAATTATTTCGCCCTGTACGCGGGAACGACGTTTGGCGTGACGGACGACGCTGTCCACCTCCAGGGTTCCCAACCCACGCTTGGAACGATCCTTACAAGCGCGGGCGCGAGCTTCCGGGGTTTTGTTGAGTCGCCCGTCGTGCAAAAGCATGCGCCCTGGGAATCGATCACTGAGACCAATATCCCGCAGACTGAGTTCAGCTTTTCCAGCTTTCCCCAGACAGCCGGCGGTTTCACCGCGCTTCCGACGGTCTCCTATGTTATTCCCAATCAACTCGACGACATGCACGACGGGACAATTCAACAGGGCGATCAATGGTTGCAAACCTTTGTAGGCTCCTACGCAACCTGGGCTCAAACGAACAATTCCCTGCTGGTGGTGGTTTTTGACGAAGATGAGAACATCGAAGGGAACCACATCGCCACCGTGCTGTACGGCGCAAACGTCCGCACCGGGTCTTATTCCGCGATTTACAACCACTTCGATCTTCTGAGCACTCTGGCGGGCGTCAGGAGCCTGGCGGGTCCCGCGAATGCCGCGACCGCTGCGGCTCTGGACGGCGATATTTTCGCGACGCCGGGCGCGGTGATCAACGGCGATGGCAACGCCAACGCGCTTGCCGGGGGAACGGGAGACGACAGCATCAATGGCCTCGCGTCCGACGACACGCTCGTCGGCGGGGTCGGACGCGATACGCTCGACGGCGGCGCGGGCGATGACACCGCTTCTTACATTGGCGCGCATGGAGCGGTGCAGGTTACCCTTGTCGACGCGGCGACGCTGGGGGGAGCCACCGGCGGTTTTGCGACGGGATTCGACGGCAAGGACACGCTGATCTCGATCGAGAACATCGCGGGTTCGGCCTTCGGCGATACGTTGACCGGCAACAGCGGCGCGAACATCCTGACGGGCGGCGACGAACTCACGCTCACCGCCAACCAGAAGATCATATATCGTCTGTACGGCGCGACGCTCAACCGCGAGCCTGACCTGCCGGGATTTTCGCTCTGGACGGCGCAACTCAATAGTGGAACGCCGTTGGCGACGATCGCTTCAGGGTTTGTCGGCTCGGTTGAGTTCCAGAACATATATGGCGCGCTCAACGACGCCGCCTTCGTCGCGTTGCTATACCGGAATGTTCTGCACCGGGCGCCCGACGCGGCGGGGCAATCGTCATGGGTCAACCAATTGTCGGGCGGCGCGTCGCGGCCCAGCGTTGTGGTGGGATTTTCCGAAAGCGTTGAATTTCAGGGCTCCACGGAATTGGCGTCGCGGGGCTTCGCCACGGCGAATCTCAACGGCGCGGTTTACGGCCAAATCCTCAGGCTTTACGGCGCGACTCTGGGCCGTTCGCCGGATATCCCTGGATTTGCCGGCTGGGTTGACGCGATCGCATCCGGCGCAAAGACCTTGTCGAACGTGGCGGAGGGTTTCATTGGGTCGGCGGAGTTCGCCGCGATTTACGGCGCCAATCCCACGGATGCGAATTTTGTGACCCTGCTTTACAACAACGTTCTGCGCCGCGCTCCCGACGCCGCCGGGCAAGCGTTCTGGTTGAAGCAATTATCGAGCGGCGCGACGCGCGCCAGCGTTGTATTGGGCTTTTCCGACAGCGATGAATACCGTGGCGCGACGGACGTCCAGGTCAGAAATTTCATGTTGGCCACGATGACGCCGTGGATGGATCGGCTCACCGGCGGAGCGGGCAACGACTCGATGATTGGCGGGCGTGGTTCTGATTTGTTCAATTTCAATCTCGCCGCGCCCGGCGCCGATCATGTGTTCGGATTTGAATCGTTTGACCGCTTGCTGTTCTCAAATTTTGGCTATGCGAGCGCGGCGGACGCGGTCAGCCGCATGACTCAACAGGGCGCTGACGTGGTGTTCGCCGACCGCGCGGAGACCATCACTTTCCACAACACATCTCTCGTCACGGCGACAGCGGCGGAATTCAGCTTCGCTTGAGCCCCGATTTGTGAGCGACAGCGGAACCTTCGAACGAGAGGCTGGCGCGACCGCCTTCCACCCCGTCAGCCCCCGTGCTAAGGGCAGGTGACTTTCGGCCCCGGCATCCTGCATAAGCCGCGGACCTGTCGGGCCGGACGAATCGTCAATAGACAAATTAGAATGGCCGCTTCGCGCGGCCGCAGCCTTTTGGGGTTGTTATGTCCCTGTCACAGAACGCGCATGCCCTCTCCAACAGCTTTTTCGGCGCCTCGCTGGCCGAAGCCGATCCCGAGATCGCCAGTTCCATCGCGCTCGAACTCGGGCGCCAGCGCAATGAAATCGAGCTGATCGCGTCGGAAAACATCGTTTCGCGCGCCGTGCTTGAGGCGCAAGGATCGGTGATGACGAACAAATACGCCGAAGGCTACCCGGGACGGCGCTATTATGGCGGCTGCCAGTTCGTCGATATCGCGGAGACCCTGGGCATCGAACGCGTGAAAAAGTTGTTCGATTGCAAATTCGCCAATGTGCAGGCCAATTCCGGCAGTCAGGCCAACCAGGCTGTGTTTCTCGCGCTGTTGAAGCCGGGCGATACTTTCATGGGGCTCGATCTGGCCGCTGGTGGACATCTCACCCATGGTTCGCCGGTCAACATGTCCGGCAAATGGTTCAAGCCGGTGAGCTACGGGGTCTGCGTGGTCGATCAACGCGTCGATATGGACGCGGTTGAGCGCCTCGCGCGGGAGAACAAGCCAAAACTCATCATTGCCGGGGGGTCCGCCTATGCGCGGCACTGGGATTTCGCGCGGTTTCGCGCTGTTGCGGATTCTGTCGGCGCGATTTTCATGGTGGATATGGCGCATTTTGCGGGGCTCGTGGCCGGCGGCGCGCATCCCTCGCCGTTCCCACACGCGCATGTCGTGACCTCCACCACGCACAAGACATTGCGCGGACCGCGCGGAGGTCTGATCCTCACCAATGACGAGGACATCGCCAAAAAGATCAATTCGGCGATCTTCCCGGGCCTGCAGGGCGGCCCGCTCATGCATGTGATCGCGGCGAAGGCGGTGGCGTTCGGCGAAGCGCTGCGGCCGGATTTCCGCGCTTATGCCCAGGCTGTTGTCGACAACGCGCAGGCGCTCGCCGGCGCCATCAAGAAGGGCGGGTACGATCTCGTCACCGACGGCACCGACAACCATCTGATGCTGGTCGATCTCAGGTCGAAGAAGCTCACCGGCAAGGCGGCCGAGGCGAGCCTGGGACGCGCCCACATCACCTGCAACAAGAACGGCGTGCCCTTCGATCCGGAAAAGCCGATGATTACGTCGGGCATTCGGCTGGGCTCTCCGGCGGCGACCTCGCGCGGTTTTGGCGTGGCTGAATTCGCCGGGGTCGGTGAACTTCTGGTCGAGACGCTCGATGGCCTTGCGAAGAACGGGGAAGCGGGCAATGGTTCGGTTGAAGCCGGTGTCCGCGCCAGGGTCGATGAATTGACCAAGCGCTTTCCAATTTATTAAGCGCGGGACGATTGCGCGCATCAGCGCCTTGAGGACATGGACATGCGTTGCCCCTATTGCGGCAGTCTCGATACGCAGGTGAAGGATTCCCGCCCCACGGAGGATTCCTCCTCCATCCGCAGGCGGCGGGTGTGTCCAGACTGCGCCGGGCGCTTTACAACTTTCGAGCGCGTGCAATTGCGCGAATTGATGGTCGTGAAGAAATCCGGACGGCGCGTCGCGTTCGAGCGCGAGAAACTCACGCGCTCCGTGGAAGTCGCCTTGCGTAAGCGCGCGGTCGATCCCGAGCGCGTGGAACGCATGATCAACGGCATCGTGCGCCAGCTTGAAAGCCAGGGCGAGGCGGAAGTCACGACGGATCGCGTCGGCGAACTGGTGATGGAGGGGCTGCGGTCCCTCGACGATGTCGCCTATGTGCGGTTTGCTTCCGTTTACAAGAACTTCCGCGAGGCGCGTGATTTCGGCGCCATTGTCGACGAGCTTGCCGGCGACGAAAACAGCGACGACAAGACGCGCAGCGAAAAGGCAAAACGCGAACCGGTCTCCGGAGGCGCATGAATTCGCGTTTCGATCGTGACCCGCCGGGCGATTCGGCGACCGACGCCGCTTTCATGGCGGCGGCGATCGCTTGGGGCCGGCGGCATCTTGGCGCAACAGCGCCCAACCCCTCTGTCGGCTGCCTCATCGTGCGCGACGGGGTGATCGTCGGACGCGGCGCGACGCAGCCCGGCGGACGGCCTCACGCCGAGACGGAAGCCATTGCCGACGCGGGGGAGCGCGCGCGCGGCGCCACGCTTTATGTGAGCCTGGAGCCTTGCAGCCACCATGGCGTGACCGCGCCCTGCGCCGACGCCATTGCCGCCGCCGGGCTGGCGCGCGTGGTGTCCGCCATTGAGGATCCCGACCTTCGCGTCGCCGGGCGCGGCCACGCCAAACTCGTGGAAGCGGGCATCGCGCTGCGGACCGGCATTGGCGCCCCGGAGGCGCGACGGCTGACGCTCGGTCATATCCTGCGCGTCACAGAGGGTCGCCCCATGGTGACGTTCAAGCTGGCGGAAACCGCCGATGGCTATGCCGCCGCGGGCGAACACGATCAACGCCTGATGATTACCGGAGCCGCCGCCAACAACCGCGTGCAAATGATGCGCGCGACGCATGACGCGGTCATGGTGGGGATTGGCACGGTGCTGGTCGATGATCCCCTGTTGACTGTGCGGCTGCCCGGGCTTGAGGCGCGCAAACCGCTGCGCATCGTTCTCGACACGCATTTGCGCACGCCTGTTGGCTCGCGCCTGGTTGCGACCGCAAGCGAGCGGCCGGTGCTGGTGCTGGCGGGCGAGGGCGCCCCGGCGGCGGCTCAGACACGTCTGGAATCGCGCGGCGTCAATGTGGAGCGCGTGCGGCTTGGCGCGGGCGGGCATATCGATTTGCCCGCCGCTTTGAAAGCGCTTGGCGCGCGCGGCCTGACGCGGGTGTTCAGCGAGGGGGGCCCTCGCGTCGGCAGCGCGATGATTGTTCAGGGGCTTGCCGACGAAGTCGCGATTTTCACCAGCGTCAAGCCATTCGGTCGCGAGGGCGTGCCGTCCCTGGACGCGGCGGCGCGCGGCTTGCTCGCGAACCAGAAGAAGTTCAACCTGCTGGAGGAGGGGTTCGCGGGGATCGACCGCTTCCGGTTTTTTGAAAGGCGCGGCTGATGTTCACCGGGCTGGTCAGCGATATCGGACGCATTGTCGCGATCGAGCCGCGCGGCGAACTTTTCCGCATGCGCATCGCTTGCGGATATGACTCCGGGACAATTGCGCTCGGGGCCTCGATCGCCTGTAGCGGCCCATGCCTGACCGCGGTGGCGCGCGGGACGGACGGCGGGCAAAACTGGTTCGAGGTGGATGTCGGCGCGGAGACGCTGGCGCGCGCCAGCGCGCGCGGCTGGCGCGTCGGCACGCGCCTCAATCTCGAACGGTCGTTGAAAATCGGCGACGAGCTTGGCGGCCATCTCGTCAGCGGGCACGTTGACGGCGTCGCCTCGATTGTCGCGCGGCGCGACTACGACGGCATGGCGCATTTCGATATTCGCGCGCCGCGGGGATTGTCCAAATTCATCGCCGAAAAAGGCTCGGTATCGCTCGACGGGACCTCGCTGACCGTGAACGGCGTCGAAGGCGACATGTTCTCGATCCTGCTGATTCCCCACACATTGGCCGTCACCACCTGGGGCGAGCGCGGCAGTGGCGACGAAGTCAACATCGAGGTCGATCAGATGGCGCGCTACGCGGCGCGGCTGGCGGAGGCGAAAGTCTAGGCCCGGGATCGCGGCTATTGCGTCCAATATCCCGCGCCAATAATCGCCGCCTCTCCCGCCAGCACCGCCGCGATCACGTTTTTTCGCGCGGCGAAATAGACAGTCATTCCAAACGCCAACGGCCCCAGCCTGCCCCAAAGCGGCAGGCTGGCGAGAGCGCCGTTGGGCGCCAGCAGCAATTTGGCCACCACGCCCGCGAGCAGCGCCGTCGCCACGGCGCGCACCCAGACGAGAACAGGGGAATTCTCGTCAACGCCGTGGGAAAGAAACACGCCGACCATGCGCCATATCTCGCTCGGCAAAAAGCCGAAACAGATCAACACAACCCAGGGCCAGAGGCCGTGATCGAGCGCGCCGCTCATGCGAGCGCCTTGCGCGCGGCGGCGAGGCCCGCGCAAAACCACGCCGCGGTGCCGCCGACGAGCCCCAGGATCAGCAAGTCGAAGCCCGCCGGCGCGTAGAGAATTGCGAGCGGCGACAATACAAAACCGAAGATCAGCGCCAGTCTGTCGACAAGCTGCCGCGCCCCGCGCGTCAGGGTCGCGACAAAATAGATCGGGGTCATGAACAGCAGCGCGGCCGCCAGCGGCGCCGGCAATTCTCCGATCAGGACATAGCCCACGGCGGTCGAGATCAGCGTGCCGGCAAAACAGATCAGCGCGAAGCCGAAAAAGAACGCCATGCGCGCGTCCCTGGGCACGTCGGGCAAACGTCTTACACCCTCCGCCCACACGGTCACGGCGACGCAATGCGCCGCCAGAATCAGGGTCGGCAGCCGCGTTCGGGGCGTGCGGATCAGCGGCAGCAGCGTCACGACCATCGGCACGAAACGCACCGAGGAAAGCGAGATCGTCAGCGCGATCACAGGCCACGCCATCTTCGCGGCGACGGCGCCAAAGAACAGCACCTGCGCCGGTCCCGCCCAGATCAGCAACGTCGAGGCGACGGCGATTTCGATGGAAAAGCCCGCGTCCCGCGCCAGACCGCCGACGCTGATCAGGCTCACCGAAACGATCGGCATCGGCCCCATGCAGGCCTGCCTCGCCGCCTCGAAAAACCATTCACCGCGCGTGCGGTCGTCGCCGCCTGTTGTTGTCCCGTTCAAAGTTTCACCATTGCGCCGCGACCCTGCGCAAAGGCGGCGGTTTTTGCAATGGCCCCTGACGCGTGGCAGCATGGAGAAAATCGGGGAGAGGCTTTTGCGCGCAAGGCATGGATGGATGGCCGCGGGTTTCCTCGCCGCCGCGGCGCTTTGCGCCAAAGCGCAGGAGGCTCCGGAAAAATTCTATCCCGGCAAATCGCTGCGCGTCATCGTGCCCTATGCGCCGCCCAGCGGCTTTGACATGTACGCGCGTTCGCTGGCGCGCCACATGCCGAAATTCATCCCCGGCATGCCCGCCATGAACGTGCAGACCGTGCCGGGCGCGGGCGGCCTCAACGCGGTGCAATCCCTGCTCAATGTGTCGCCGCGCGACGGAACGGCGCTTGGCCTCATCCTGCCGTCCAACACGACCGATCCCCTGCTCAATCCGGAACAGGCGAAGTTCGATCCGCGCACGTTCGAATGGCTCGGCAGCATCGCGTCCGAGACCGCCACATGCGGCATCTGGTCGGGCCGCATGAAGAGCCTCGACGATCTCAAGGCCGAGGAATTCATCATGGGAGCCACGGGGCCCGCCGGCGGCACGGCGATCGAAGCGCGCACATTGAAAGCCGTGTTCGGCTACAGGTTCCGCCTGGTCATGGGCTATCCGGGGATCGCCGACATTCGCCTCGCCGCCAGCAAGGGCGAAGTCGACG
>JANYDZ010000481.1 GCA_025363375.1 Hyphomicrobiales bacterium | reverse complement strand
CGCGCTCTGGGCGAGCGCGGGCGCGGCCGGCCTGCTGGTCGCGGCGCTGGGGTTGCCGCTGCTGCTCCTCGTCATTCGCGGCGAAAGCCTGCCGTTCCCCGTGATCGGCGGGCGCGCCCAATGGGAGGCGGCCCTGACGCGCATGGTGGAATGGTCGAACACGGGCGGCGACACGGCGACCACCGGCGATGGCTACATGGTCGTCGCAATTGTGCTCGGCCTCGGCGTGCTGGCGCCGCTGCTTGCGCCCGCGATCACGACACGCGACCTTGCCGCCGCCCGGCGCGCCGGAGGCGCGTCCATCGGCTGGAGCGCCGGCATCGCCGTCGTGATCGCCGTGACCATGGCGGTTTCGACGCTCGCCTACGAGCGCGCGCTGGTCGGCAAACGCCCTGAAGCGGTCCCGGCTTTTATGCTGGACGCGGCGCGCGCCGGCGGCGTTGCCTTGTGCGGAGCGCGCGCCGATACGCTGGCCGGCGCGCGCGCCGCATGCGCGGCGACGCCGGGCTTCACGGGCGTTCTGCGCGCCGGCGATCTCGCCGCGACGGGCGATTTTCTGTTGCAGGGCTTGCCGGCTCTGCGCGGCTTTGGCCGCGCCTTCTCCGGGCTCGCGTCGGCCGGGTTGACCGCGGTGGCGCTGGCGCTCGCCGCCGCCGGCTTTCACGCGTTTGCGACGGCGTTGGGACATGACGCCTTCTATCGCGTGAGCGATTCCTCCGCGATGACAAGCCGCCGGCTGGCGGTGACGCGCCTGTTGCTGGTGGCCGGCGTCGTCGGCTGCGGCCTTGTGCTGCAATACGCGTCGCCCGATCCACGCGTGCTGATCGGGCTCGCGATCGCGCTTTGCGCCTCGGCGATAGCGCCTTTGCTGGCCCTGGCGCTATGGCCGCGCGCCGAGAGCGCGCACGCGACCATTGCGCTGCTCGTGGGTCTCGCCGCCGCCGCGCTGGCGATCGTTCTCCACGGCGGCGTGCCGAACCTGGACGTCTATGCGCGCGCCGCGGCGATCGCCGCCGGCGCGAGTCTGCTGTCGGGCATTGCAACCAGTTTCCTGCGACAGGCCGATCCGGCAAGCCACGCCGGCGCCTTCGTTCACAGCGTGTTGCACGGCGAGACCGAAGTGTTGCGCCCGGACAAGGGCGCGTGAATGCGCGCGCCGATCCGCGCGGCGCGCTCGCGGCATGTCGAGCGCCGCATGTCCCGCGTGGGCGCCCGCGATCGCGGTTGATCAAAGGCCGGGGACGATCAATTGACGGAGCGCACCAGGCTGCCGACCAACAGGTTCCATCCGTCGATCAAAACGAAAAACATCACCTTCACCGGAAGGGAAATAACCGACGGCGGCAACATCATCATTCCCATGGACATCGTCAACGTCGCGACGATCATGTCGATGATCAGGAACGGCAGGATGATCAGAAATCCGATCTCAAAGCCTCTGCGCAGTTCAGAAATCATGAACGCCGGCACCAGAACGCGGAAATCGACTTCATCGCGGGACCGCGTGGCGAATCGGCCCTTCGACAGGTCTTCAAAAAGGTTCATGTCCTTTTCGCGAACCTGGCTGAGCATGAAGCGCCGGAAAGGCTCCGAAATTTTCTCGTAGGCCTGTTCGTTCGTGATCTCGTTTTTCATAAGGGGATCGACGCCTTCCTTCCACGCGCGATCGAAAGTTGGCGCCATGACGAAAAGGGTCATGAACAGGGACAGGCTTATCAGCACCAGATTTGCGGGCGTGCTTTGCGCGCCAATTCCCGATCGCAGAAATGAAAGCGCTACGACAAACCGCGTAAAGCTGGTCGCCATCATCAAAAGGCCCGGCGCGACGGAGAGCGCCGTCATGACCGCGATCAATTGAACGATTCGAGCGCTCAGCGTTCCACCGCCGCCTCCCAGGGAGCCGGCGATATCGATCGCCTGAGCGCAAGCTCCATGCACCTGGGACAGGATAAGAACAACGGCGAACAGGACTTTCATTGGACCACCAGAGTTCTCAGGACGACCTCATTGATTTGTCGATTGGAACGAGCCGCGACGCGGTCCGCGATCTCCTGACGAAAAGCGATCAACCCGAGCGGGCCCTGCAATTGGTCGAGGGTCACCGTGCCGAGATACGCCAGGATGTCGTCGGCCATGATCGCGGCCGTCGCCTCCGGCGACTTCACGGCTTTCGGGTCGAAAATGATGGAGGCCTCAAGGCGGATCCAGGTGTCGTAGGGAGCCTTGAGATTTGTGATGATGGGCGGCAGGTCATGAACCGCCAGCGTTTTAGGGGGTTCGTGCATGTCGGCGTCGGCGGGCGCGCCGCGCCCGGAGGCCGCCGTTGGCCCCGCGTCGGGAAGAAACTTGAACGCGAACCCCGCCCCGGCGCCCGCCGCCATCGCCGAGAGGATCAAAAACGCCAGCAGAAACGCCGCGAATCCCGAGCCTTCCTTCGTGCCGCCTTTGGACGCTTTTTTCAACGCATCGGCCAATTCAATTGTCCCGCCGCGATCAAAATGGTTTGACGAGATCGTAAATTTGCTGCCCCCAGGAGGGCTGCTGGACTTCGGTCAGCCTGCCTTTGCCGCCATAGGAAATTCTCGCTTCCGCGATGTGATCGTAGGATATTGTGTTGCCGCGGGAGATATCCGAGGGCCTGACGACGCCGGCGACGGATAGCTGCCGAAGCTCGAAATTCACCTTCACTTCCTGGCTTCCGGCGATCATCAGATTGCCGTTGGGGAACACCTTCGTGACGACGGCGGCGACGGATACCTGGATTTGCTCGGAACGATCGATATTGCCTTTGCCTTGCGTCTCGGAATTGGAGGCCACATTGCCGGACAGAGTGAAGGATTTCGCCGCGGCGCCCAAGGCAAAGCCCAGGTCGCCGGAAAGGTTTGACTTTGCCGCTTGCGATCGATCGGTCGCGTTGCCGAAGGTGGCCTTGTCGTTGATCGCTATGTTGACCGTCACGATGTCGCCGACGCGCGCGATCCGCTGATCCTTGTACAAGTCGGACGGCGGAACGCGGCCGCCCGGTTCTCGCGGGCTCGACAATGAATGGCTGGAAAGCAATTGCGACTCGCTCCCCGGCGTGTCCAGTCCACTTCCCACCGCCGATAATTCAGGCGCTTTCATGAACTCCGAAGGCGCGGTCGAGCATCCGCCGAGCATTGTCGCGACAACGGCGAAAGCCGGGGCGTGAAGGGCTGGCGGCTTCACGACTTGTTTCCGTTGGACGGTCTGCGGCTGGCGATTGCCGCGGTCAACCGGGCCGCATTCGCGGGACTCATGTCGTTTAGAATTGTGCTTGCCGCGCGGGCGTTGAGTTTCCCCAAGATAGCGGCCGCGAATTCCATTTCCATTTCGGCCAGCTGAGCGGCGGCGGATTCAGGCTTCATCTTGCCGTAAATCGCGACGACGTCGTCGCTCGCTTTCTTGATGGACTCATCGCGCTTTTCGATCCATGCGCGCGTTTGCGCCTCGCGGGCTTCGAGGTCGGCGATGCGTTGATCCACCGTATTGCGCAGGGCTTCCAGCCGCGCAATCAGCGCGCGCGCGCGTTGCTCGGCGGCCGTCGTCGCGATGTTCGTGCAATATTTCGCCACGGCGTCGGTTGGATCATCCTTCTGCGTTGCGGGCGGTTGCGGCTTCTTGCGCTGTTCCAACGCCATAAGGGGTGAAAGCCAGGCGGCGGTCAGGAGCGTCGTGGTCAAGGCCAGGCGGACAAAAACGATGCGCATGCTTTGCCCTGGAATGGGAGCCGGTGTGACTTGCGAGGATGCGGGTGAGCGCTTGCCTCGGCCTGTCCTGTTATTGAACAACCAGATCGGCCTGAAGGGCGCCCGCCGATTTGACCGCTTGCAGGATTGCGATGATGCCGCCCGGTTTGAGACCGACGTTGTTCAATCCGCCGACCAACGCCTTGAGCGTCGTGCCGCGAAGTATTGTGATCGGTCCCCCTTGTTGGGAGATGTCAATTTGCGTCTGCGGCGTTACAACCGTGCTTCCATTGGAGCGTGGAGCGGGCTGCGAGACCAGGGGCGTTTCGGAGACCCGCACGGTGAGCGTCCCGTGGGTGATCGCGACGGTCGATATTTGCACGTCCTGACCAATGACAATCGTGCCTGTCCGCGCGTCGATCACCACGCGCGCCGGCGTGTCCGGCTCGATGGTCAGATCTCCCAGCTCCGCCATGAAGCGCGTCGTGCCGACTTGCGTCGGGCGCTTCAGCGTCACCGTTCGACCATCCTTTTCGAATGCGACCCGGCGCCCATATCGCTTGACCGCGAAGGCGTTGATGGCGTCCACAATTCGCATCGCGGTTTTGAAGTCCGGATTTTTCAGCTCCAGCGCCAGCGTGTCTTCCTGGAGCGCGCGCGCGGGTGGATGTTCCACGATCGCTCCGTTGCTGATCCTGCCGGCGGTGGGCACTCCCTGAGTGATCACTTCGCCCTGTCCCGCCGCGTCAAACCCGGTCACCGAAACGGCGCCTTGCGCGTTCGCATAGGCGCTTCCATCCGGCCCCGACAGGCTTGTGAGGAGCAGGGTTCCGCCCATCAGCGAGGTCGCGTCGCCAAGCGCGGATACAGTCACATCGACGCGCGAGCCGACATCCGATCCGGTCTGCACGTCCGCGGTCACGACGACTCCGGCGACGTTTCTGTTGCGAAGCGCGGTGCCGCGCACATTGACCCCCATGCGGTCCAGCATGGATTGCAACGCCTGTTCGGTGAAGGGCGAATTGCGCAAGGTGTCGCCGGTGCCCGACAGGCCGACAACGAGGCCATAACCTATCAGTTGATGTTCGCGCACGCCGCGCAGCCAGGACACGTCCTTCAGCCGAACCTGCGCGGCGCAATCCGATGGCGCGAGGCCCCACAGCAAGACGGCGACGAAAGCAACCCGCATCATCCCCCGCCGATCACAATAGTTCCATCGGGCTGCGCGACGCCGGACACCGTCACGCCCGAATCCGCGTTTCTGACCCTTACCAGGTCGCCGGTTGAACCGTTTTGCAGGGCCATGCCCGACGCGACGATGGCGAAGCCCGCCCCGCGGTATATGATCTGCACCGTGGTTCCATTGACAATTGACCTTGGATTTTCGACGTCGGCCAACGCTATTGCCTGCCCGGGGATCAAGGTTTTCCTCGCGCGTTTCCCGATCAGAAGAGCGCGACCCTCGCCTGCCGAGCGATATCCAAGAACCTGGGAGGAGGACGGTGTTTCAACAAGGAACCCGTCTTGAATGGAATCCCCGGGATACACGACGACCTTTGGTCCGAGCGCCTGAAACTCGCCCGCCGTGGCGGCGTGATTCGACATCGCCGCGAAGCAGACCAACCCGCTCGAAGCGATCCCCAGGGCCAGGCGCCCGACCGCGCTGCGGGTCCTCGACATCAGGTCTTCAATCCGGCGATCGAGGCGGCCATCTGGTCCGCGGTCTGAATGACTTTCGAGTTCATCTCGTAAGCGCGTTGCGCCGCGATCATATTCGTGATCTCGGACACCGGATCCACGTTGGAGGATTCAAGATAGCCTTGCTGGATCGTTCCAAAAGCGGTGTCTCCTGGAACGCCCACCGCTGGCGGACCCGAAGCCACCGTCTGTTGGTAGAGATTGGATCCGAGCGCCTGAAGTCCCGCCTCGTTGACAAAATTCGCGATGGTAAGTTGCCCAAGCCCTTGCGGAACGGATTTCCCGGGAATGGTGGCCGTCACAACGCCTGACTGGCTGACGTTCACGCCGCTCGCGCCCGCCGGGACTGTAATGGCGGGCGAAACGCTGTATCCATCGGTGGTGACAAGTTGACCCGCCGCGTTGGTGTTGAACGCGCCGTCCCGTGTATAAAGAATATCCCCCTGCGCCGAGGTTATTTGAAACCATCCCCGGCCGTTCAAGGCGAGATCATAGGAGTTTCCCGTGTTCGTGATGGCGCCCTGATTGTGGACCGTGCGAATCGCGGCGGTCCGCACGCCGAGGCCCACCTGGGCCCCTTCGGGGACGGTGGCGTCGCGTCCGCGGTTCGAGACGCCCATCAATCGCTCGGATTGATAGATGAGATCGGTGAATTCAGCCCGCGCTCTCTTAAATCCGGTCGTGTTGATGTTCGCGACATTGTTCGCGATCACTTCGATATTGCGCACCTGCGCGTTCATTCCCGTGGCGGCGATTGCAAGCGCTCTCATGTCAATTCCTCAAATAGCCATTCGGCTGATTTCCTGATACGCGGCCACCGCCTTGTCGCGGACCGCCACCAGGGCTTGCAGCGCGCGCTGCGCCTCCATGACCGAATCCACGACGCTCGCGACGCTCGCCGCGCCGCGAATGCCTGAAATGGAAGCCGTTTCCGCCGTCTGGATCGTGTTGACCGCGCTCGCAATGGTTTGCGTCAGCACGTCGGCGAAACCCGCTCCAGACGCCGTTGGCGTGCGCGCCGGCGGCGTTGCTCCGGCGATTCCCAGGGGGCTCTGCGCCTCTATCGCGTTGATCATCACGGCTCCTTCAGCAGCGAGATTGTCATGCTCATCATTTCGGCGGATTGCTTGGCGACCTGCAAATTGGCTTCGTAGGAGCGGTTTGCTTCGCGCATGTCGGCCAGTTCGAGCAGCAGGTCGACATTTGGCAATTTGACATATCCCTTGTCGTCCGCCGCCGGGTTTCCCGGATCGAGTTCAATCCGGAAGGGGCGGCTGTCGACGCCGCCCGGCTTTACCCTGACATTGGACAGGCCGGAAAAACGGTCGATTTCATTGGCGAAGCGCACGATCTTGCGCCGATAGGGATCCGCGCCGGCGGTCGCGCCGGTGGATTGCGCGTTTGCGACGTTTTCCGAGATGATGCGCAGGCGCGAGGATTGCGCCTCCATGCCCGCGCCGGCAATTCGCATGGAAGCGGCAAACGGATCGATCATGGGTTTATCTCGACGACGCGGTCAGCATTTGATGAAAGACGCGCTTGATGTTCACGTTCATCGAATAGGCGCGGCTCACGTCGCCGATTTTCATGAGTTGCGCCTCCAGCTTGACCGAGTTGCCCGACAGATTGGCTTCTCCTTCGGGCTCTTCACGAGCGCTGATTCCAATCGCCGCGTCCGGACCAAGCGGAATATGTCGCGCGTTGGTTTGCGCGAGGGCGATGCCCGCGCGCCCAAGGGATTTCTCGAATGCATCGACATCCCGCGCCCGGTATCCCGGGGTATTCACATTGGCGATATTGGCGGCGAGCGCGCTTTCACGCGCCGCCAGCCAGTCCGCCTGTCGCGCAGCCAGTTTCATCAGGAACAGGTCGGACACAATCGCCTCGTGGTTGCCATCACGCGCTTATATCTGGCGTCCTCAACTTGCGTGGAACTTGCCGGCATGCGGCTCTGCGACAACCGCGCCGTTCCAAGCTTTCCACCCGGTCCGATTTGCCGCCGGGTCCAACGCATTGAACCGCAACGACGAACCGGGGACGCCCGCCGCCGACGCATGTCGAGATTGATGAAAGGCGCAACGAAATCCGCGCCGCGCGACGCGCTCAATCCGGCGCGTCGCGGCTCGCCCGGCGAACGGTGTCTCTTTGATTCCGCGCTTCGCGTCTAAAACCGCGCCTATTCCGCCGCGCGCTTCATTTCCGGGTAGGTGCAATGCGCTTCCAGTTGCGTGGCGGAGACGGCGCGCAGGGGCAGGACCTTGGCTTCCACGAACGGCAGATTCAGCGTCTTCCACACATCGACCAGCGCTTCCACGAGATCGGCCACATGCGCCTGCGTGTGGCGCGGCGTCGGGGTGATGCGCAGGCGTTCGGCGCCGATGGCGACCGTGGGATAGTTGATCGGCTGGATGTAGATGTTGTGGCGCTCCAGCAGCAGGTCGCTCGCCTGTTTGCACAGGTCCGCGTTGTTCACCATCAGCGGCACGATATGCGACGCGTTGTCCATCGCCGGCAGGCCGGCGGCCTTCAGCGCGTGTTTCGTCAGCGCGGCCATTTCCTGATGTTTCGCGCGTTCGGCGCCCGACGCCTTCAGATGGCGGACGGCGGCGGTCGCGCCAGCCGCCACCGTCGGCGGCAGGGCCGTCGTGAAAATGAACGACGGCGCGTAGGAGCGCACGGCGTCGATGATGTTGGCGTTCGCGGCGATATAGCCGCCGAGCGTGCCGAAGCCCTTGGCGAGCGTGCCTTCGACGACATCGATGTCCGCCATCACGCCCTCGCGCTCGCACACGCCGCCGCCGCGCGGGCCGTACATGCCGACGGCGTGGACTTCGTCCACGTAGGTCATGGCGTTGTACTTCTTGGCGAGGGCGACGATTTCGCGGACCGGCGCGATGTCGCCGTCCATGGAATAGAGGCTCTCGAAGACGACCAGTTTGGCGCGTTCAGGCCCGGCCTCCTTCAGCAGCTTTTCAAGATGCGCCATGTCGTTGTGGTTGAACAACGCCTTCTCGCAACTGGAGCGGCGCACGCCCTCGATCATCGAATTGTGGTTGAGCGCGTCGCTGAGAATGAGGCAGTTCGGCAGCAGTTGCGCGATGGTGGAAATCGCCGCGAGATTGGATATCCAGCCCGACGTGAAGGCCAGCGCCGCGGCCTTGCCGTGCAGGTCCGCGAGTTCGGCTTCGAGTTCGACGATGGGGTGATGGGTGCCCGATATATTGCGCGTGCCGCCGGCGCCGGCGCCGTGGCGTTCCGCCGCGTGGACGACCGCCTTAATGACGTCGGCGTGACCGCCCATGGTCAGATAATCGTTGGAACACCAGATCACGACTTCGCGGGGCTTGTCGGCTTCGCCCTCGGGCCGCCAAAGGGCGACGGGGAAGCGGACCGCGTCGCGTTCCAGATCGGCGAACACACGGTAACGCTGCTCGGCCTTCAGACGCGCGATCGCCTCGTCGAAAAAGTGCTGGTAATCCATACTTTCTTATCCTTACTCGCCCGCCTCCGAAGCGACGACAGCCCCGCAGGTCCTCCCGGACGCGGACAATCAAGCATATATCCATGCCCCCGTCGAGGCGCCAGTGGACCAATGGTCTCACCCGCCTTGGGCGCGCGCCCGGTGGTCGTCCGCCACCGGGCCGACGCTTCAGCGCGTCACGATGTCCTTTTTCATCGGGCCGAGAATTGCCAGCAGTTCGCCCTGTTCCTTGCGCGGAACCTTGAACTTTTTCAAGGTTTTCTGGAGATCCTGGACGAGCGCGTTGAAATACCGCGAACGAACGCCCATGCCGGCGTGCGTGGTCTTCATGTCGCGGCCGCGATATGCGCAGGGGCCGCCGGTGCCGGCGCAGATCTGCTCGACGAGCCGCGTTTTCAGGTTCGGGATGTCGGCTTTGGCGAAAAATCCGTTGATGCGCTTGTCTTTCGCGACGTTGCCAACGAAGTCGTCGACGACCGCGACGATCGCCGGCTGGCCGCCGAGCCGCTCGTAGAGGGACTTGCCCGCCATGGACTGGGCGAAGGCCTGACCCGTCAAAAACATGGCGATGGCCGCGGAGCAGGCGCCGACGCCGGTGGATAAACGCATGGGAGTCTCCTTTGGATGCGCGTGAAGAGCGCCCCCGCGAGACAGCGGCGGAATATCCACCGGCGCTCGCGCGACGCATGTGGATAACCACGACTTGGCCGACTGGATGCAGCCCGGGCGCGAAATTTCTGGAAATATTCAGCGCCGGCTCGGTCCCGGACGGGTCACCGGGCGCCATCCCCCTCCAGCAGCGCGAACAGCAGATGGTCCTGCCACGCCCCGTTGATGCGCAGGTACGACCGCGCATAGCCCTCGCGCTGGAAGCCGACGCGCTCCAGCAGCCGGGCCGAAGCGGCGTTGGCGGGAATGCAGGCGGCCTCGATCCTGTGCAGGCGCAGCGTCGCGAAGCCAAAGCCGGCGGCGGCGCGCACGGCTCGGCTCATGTAGCCGCGTCCCGCATGGGGTTCGCCCATCCAGTAGCCGAGCGTGCCCGCCTGGCCGACGCCGCGGCGGATCTGGCCCAGGGTGAGGCCGCCAAGCAGCGCATTGTCGGTCTCTCGGAAGATCAGGAAAGGATAGGCCTCGTCCCGGTCGATTTCCTCGCCGTGCCGGCGCAGGCGGCGGCGAAACGCGCCGCGCGTGAGATCGTCGTTGGGCCAGGCCGGTTCCCAGGGAACGAGGAAGTTGCGGCTGCGCTCGCGCAGCCGCGCCCATTCGTCGAAATCCCGCATTTCCGCCGGCCGCAGAAAAACCCCCTCGCCGCGAATAAAGTTCGCGTTGTCGGTCGCGGGGCCAAGCCGGAACAGCGCCATGGGAGCCTAAACGCCTTTCAGCTTCTCGCGCACCTTGACCGGGTCCGGGGCCTTGCGCGTCTCGCCGACGACCGACACGGTCGGGGCGGTGCGCAGGGCCAGTCTACCCGCGGCGCGAATATCATCCAAGGTCAGGCAATCAATTTTCTCGACGATCTCGGCGCGCGAAAAGACCCGCCCAAAAGCCTGCACCTGCCTGGCGATCTGGTCGGAGCGGGAACTGGGCGATTCCAGCGCCGTCAGCAACGACAGCTTCATCGCCGCGCTGGCGCGCCGGGCCTCCGCTTCGTTGAGCGTTTCGGCGCATTCGGCGAGACAGGCGAGCGAGACATCGACGAGTTCGGGCACATCCTTGTGCGCCGACGAGGCGTGAAAACCGAACAGGCCGGTATCCGAATAGCCCCAGTGAAACGAATAAATGGAATAGGCGAGGCCGCGCTTCTCGCGCACCTCCTGAAACAGACGCGACGACACGCCGCCGCCGACCGCGTTGGCGAAGACATGCGCCGCGTAGGTCGTGGGATCGCGAAACGACGGCGCCTCGAAGCCGACGACGACGTGGGTCTGTTCGAGCTTGCGTTTCAGGCGCGCGTCGCCGCCGCGATAGACAGCGCGCGCGGGCTCCTTGCGCTCGCGCATCGACATGGAGCCGAACGCCTCCGCCGCCTGTTCCACGATCTCGGCGTGATGGACCGCGCCGGCGGCGGCGACGACGCTCGCGGGCCGGGTGTATTGGCGGTTGAGCCAGGAGGCGACCCTGGCGCGGGTGAACGCCGACACGCCCTCGGGCGTGCCCAGAATCGGCCGGCCGATCGCCTGACCAGGATAGGCGGCCTCGTTGAAGCGGTCGAAGACGAGGTCGTCGGGCATGTCCTGCGTCTCGCCGAACTCCTGCAGAATGACGCTTTTCTCGCGGTCGAGTTCGGCGGGATCAAAGACGCTTTGCGTCAGAATATCGCCGAGAATATCGAGGGAGAGACCCACGTCCCGCGCCAGCACGCGCGCCTGGTAGCAGGTGTGCTCAACCGAGGTCGCGCCATTGATCTCGCCGCCGACGGATTCCATCTCCTCGGCGATGGCGCGCGCGCCGCGGCGCTTCGTGCCTTTGAACACCATGTGCTCAAGCAAATGCGACAGTCCCTGCTCGGTTTCCTTCTCGTGGCGCGAGCCCGCGTCGATCCACACGCCGACCGAGGCGGTCTCAAGTTCGCGCATCGTGTCGGTGACGACGCGCAGGCCGCTTTCCAGCGTAGTGAGTTCAACCGTCATTTGGCCGCCCGCGCGCGGGCGCGCACAAAGCTTTCCACCGCGCCCTGATCGTTTGGCAGCACGGTGAAATGCTCTTTGCGCGCGAGAATGTCGGCCAGGTGGGGAGGCAGCGGCGCGCTGATTCCGGCGGCCTTTGTCACGGCGCCGCTGAATTTCGCGGGATGCGCGGTGCCAAGCGCGACCATCGGAGTTTGCGGCGCGCGCGCCAGCGCCTTGCGCGCGGCGTGAACGGCGACCGCCGTGTGCGGATCAAGCAGATAGCCGCACTCCTTGTAAACGCGCGCGATCTCCTTGCCGACGCCGGTCTCGCCGGTGCGGTACGCGTCGAACCCGGCGCGGATCCTCGCGAGCGGTCCCGCGTCGATCTCAAAGCGTCCGGACTGTTGTTGTCGCGCCATCAATCCCCGGATGGCGGCGGCATCCCGGTCATAGGCGTCGAACAACAGGCGTTCGAAATTCGAGGAGACCTGAATGTCCATCGACGGCGATTGCGTCGGCAGCACCTCGCGCGCCTCGCTGACGCCGCTCGCCAGCGTGCGTTCGAGAATGTCGTTCTCGTTTGTCGCGATCACCAGCCGGTCGATGGGCAGCCCCATTTTCCCGGCGATATAGCCCGCGAGAATGTCGCCGAAATTGCCGGTCGGCACCGTGAACGACACCTTGCGATGCGGCGCGCCCAGCACGACGGCGCTGGTGAAATAATAAACGGTTTGCGCGACAACGCGCGCCCAGTTGATCGAATTGACGCCTGAAAGCCGCAACCCGTCGCGAAACGCGTGATTGTTGAACAGGCCCTTCAAAATCGCCTGGCAATCGTCGAAGGTTCCTTCGAGCGCGACGGCGTGAATGTTGCCGTCGGCGACCGTCGTCATCTGCCGGCGCTGCACTTCCGACACGCGCCCGTGCGGATACATGATAAAAACATCGACCTGATCGAGGCCGCGAAAGGCCTCGATCGCGGCGGCGCCCGTATCGCCCGATGTCGCGCCCACGATGGTGGCGCGTTCGCCCCGCTCTTTCAGCGCGTGGTTCATGAGGCGCCCCAGCAGCTGCATCGCCACGTCCTTGAAGGCGAGGGTGGGGCCGTGAAAAAGCTCCAGCACGAAAAGATTGTCGCCGATCTGCGCCAGCGGCGTCACGGCGGGGTGGCGGAAGGCGGCGCAGGCCGCGTCGATCATCCCGGCAAAATCGCCGGGCGCGATCTCGCCCGCCGCGTAGGGCGCGATCACCGATTCGGCGACGCGCGCGTAGGGCTGGCCGGCGAAGCCCGCGATGGCCGCCGCCGAAAGCGCTGGATAGCTCTCGGGCACATAAAGCCCGCCGTCGCGGGCGAGTCCGGCCAGCAAGGCGTCAATGAAGGAAAGCGTCGGGGCTTCGCCCCTGGTGGAAATGTAGCGCACGTGGTGTCCTGGGGATGCGTCGGTTGGCGCGGGTCTAGCACAGTTTGCGGCGGGCAGGCGATCAAGCGGCGGAACATTGCCGCACGCGCTCAACGACCAGTTGATCTCGGAGACTTTCGCCACAATCTGGTCGGAGGAATCCTCTGGCAAGACCTCGGCAAGGGCCACAACTTCATGGCCCCGTTCCCTTAAAACAGCGGCTACGGAGGCTGGAATACGATCATCCAACCAAAATTTCATGGGATTGTCCCCTTGAAGCAAGTTATTTCGGGGTATGAAAGGTTCTGTAAAATAACAAATTTAGTACGATAATTATGTCATGGGAACATTTCATCGATGTGTGCGAATTGTAGTTCCGGTGATTACCACGAACATTCGGCGGTCTGACAATCCGTTCCCGATTTTCCATTCGTGCTGAATCAGGCTCATCGCCAATTTTAGGCGACCGGGCGCTTGCGATTCCCGGCACTTTTCAAATCTTAATATGCTGAGTGTTCTGCATCGCCTCCGGCCTATGCCGGTCCGGCTGGCAATTCCCTTGAAATCAGGGTCAAAGGTAACAAGAATAGCGTCATTCGCCTCTGACACTGCGGCAACCAGCATGTCAGGAGAATCAGGGGCGGTTTTTTGGCGCAGCCGGATCGTTTCATATCCAGCGGATTCGAGCGCCTTACAAACCCCTTCAGGTATGTTGTGATCGGCGAAAAATCGCATATCGCCGGGGACGGTCAAGCAGCCTTGGCCCCTTTATGATCAAGAGCGGCCCTTACGTCGTCTTCCGAAAGATCGGGATACTCAGCGATTATCGCCTGGATGTTGAAACCATCTTCCGCAAGCCGTTGAATTGCCGCTACCGGGATTCGCGTCCCGGCGACAACCCATGCGTTGCTGTTGATGCTTTTTGACCTCGAAATTTTTCCGAACTGACTGGCTCCGCGCATTGTAAAAGTGAGGATGTCAGCCGTTGTATCTTCCATCACTTTTTTCAACGGAATGCCGGAAAGATAAAGTTGCCCTGTTTCCGCATCCTCCGGCTTTCCAGTCTCCGGGTTCACGAAGTTTACGCGACGGTTCACGACAAAAAGCGTCGTTTTCGTCCATAGTTCATCTTTCAAATGACTTAGTTTTTCGGCAACCCGTCGCAGATGCTGAAGCGCCACGTTGTTTTGAACGCGCAGCATTTCAAGCGTTCTAAGCGCTACAATATCCTTGAAAGAGTAAAATCTACTAAATGGAAGTCGCGGATCATCGTCCGCATAACTCGGTTTGAAAAATCCAGTGCGTGCCCAGTATCGGAGCCTGCTCCTGGAAAGGCCAGTGATCCGCTCGACGTGTTCCTCGGAGAACGCCGCCACGACATTGCTGATGTCGAGGGCGGTCGGGGCTTTTGGCTGTCGCTTCCTCCTGGGCATGGCGGTAAAATCCAATGACGATCCCGCCTTATATCACATTGCGCGAAGCTTTGGAATCAGGGCAGTTGATCATATTCGCCGCCCAGGAGGAAGCCCGTGGCATAGGCCCGATTGACAGGGCCGACTTCGATGTCCTTGCCGCGAAACTGATCAAAGAGCGCCAATCAGAAGATCAAACATCGCGTTCCGCATCTGGCGATGGTTCGACCGGAAAGCGAACTCGCCGAGGTAGCGGTCCATATGCCTCGCGCTGATATGGAGATGCGTTGACTTCTCCGGGTCCTCGCAGATTTTCCTTGATGATCCCGGCGATGGAATAACCGGCGTCTCGGACCGGGCGCGCGAAACCTGCCGCACGGGTTCAGCCGCAACCTCCCGAAGATGCGCCAGCGAAATCTGTGGGTCTTGCGCGGAACGGCGAGCGTCTTCAGGC
>JANYDZ010000441.1 GCA_025363375.1 Hyphomicrobiales bacterium | reverse complement strand
CGCCAGAGCAGCCGATGGCGAGCGCCACCGCGCCAGCCGAAATCATGGTTCCCAGAACTCGCATGCCTGTCATGTCGTTTCCCCTGTGTGCGCGATCCCGAACGGACGATCGACCGCGAGACCCGTAACGCCGCCGCCTGTCATCCGCGTGACGATCCGGCGGGCCGTCCGGGCGCGATATTGTGACGCGCGCGCGCCTGGAGCAAGCGAATAGTTTCGCCGCTCAGGCGCGCTTCGCGGAGAGCGCGAGTTTCGGCGGCTTGTTCAGCGTCTGGAAGATGTCGCAATAGCGTTCTGTGAGCTTGATCAGCGAATCGATCTTGTCTTGCGGCGCGTCGGTGTCGAGATCGAAGATAAGGCGGATTTCGCGGAAGCCGACGGGCGCCTCCTTCGCCACGCCGAGCGTGCCGCGAAAATCGAGATCGCCTTCGGCCTTCACGATTCCCGCCTTGAGCGGAATATCGAGCGCGGTGGCGACGGCTTTCAAAGTCACGCCGGCGCAGGCGACGAGGGCTTCGAGCAACATGTCGCCGGAGCAGAGTTCCGCGCCCGAGCCGCCGGTCGCCGGATGCAGGCCGGCGAGTGCGATCGCGCGGCCCGTCTCGACCTTGCAGGCGATTTTCGATTCGTCGATCGAGCCCTGCGCTTTCAGAACGATGACGGCGCTGTCGGGGCTGTCCTTGTATTTTTCCTTGTAGGGGGCCTGCATGGCGCGAAGGGCGTTGGCGTCCATTGTCGTCTCCTTGAGATGGCGTGGGCTTTGGATGCGGTCTTGCGCGCGCCGCTGTCAAGCGTGGGCGCCTTCCGCGATCTCGTTGTCAGTCTTCGCCCCAAACCTCCCGCGCGGTCTCGACCACCAGCCGCAGTTTCGCCTCCTGCGTCGCCGGCGTGATGGGATTGCCGATGTCGACGCTGGCGAAACCGCATTGCGGCGAAAGCGCCAGACGGGAAAGATCGACATGTTTCGCGGCCTCGGAAACGCGTGATTTCAACGCCGCCTTGTCCTCGATCGCGTCGGACTTCGTGGAGACGAGGCCGAGCACGATGTTCTTGTTCCCGGGGACGAAACGCAAAGGCGAAAAATCCCCCGCGCGCGGCGAATCGTATTCGAGCCAGAACGTGTCGATGGCGAGCTTGTTGAAGAGCCGGTCGGCGACCTCTTCGTAGGAGCCCTCGGAGTGGAACTGCCCGGCGCGGTTGCCCCGGCACAGATGCATGCCGATTGTCATGGCTGGAAAGCCCGCGACGACGCGGTTGGTCACGTCGATATAGCGGTCTATGAGGCTCGACCAGTGATCGCCGCGCGCCGCGAGCGAAGCCTGCACGTCGGGATCGCCGAACTTTGCGAATGCGGTTTCGTCGATCTGGACGTAGGCGCAGCCCGCCGCCGCAAGCGCCGAAAGCTCCTTGCGGAAGGCTTCGACCGTGTCGGACCAGAACGTGTCCGTATCCTTGTAGGCGCTCGCCAGCACCGCCGCGTCGCCGCCGCGAAAATGCAGCGCGCAGGGGCCGGGAATCGTAATTTTCGGCGTCAACCTGGTCAGCGATCGCACCAGTTTGAAATCATCCACGTGGATCGGCCTGGTCCATGTGAGCCGGCTTCTGATGCGGGCGACGGGTTGCGCGGCGCGGCGCGGCGCGCCCGCTTCCGCCGTCGTCTCGACAGGCACCCAGTCGGGCTCGATATCGCCCAGTTGGGCGAAGAAAAACGCGTGATAGGAACGCCGGCGAAACTCGCCGTCGGTGGCGAGTTTCAATCCCACGCGTTCCTGAAAGGCGACGGCGTCGCGGATCGCCTGATCCTCCTCGGCGCGCAGGACAGCGTCGTCGATCTGGCGCGCGGCGTGCTTGCGGCGCGCGTCGAGCAGCCGCGCGGGCCGCAGCAACGATCCGATGTGTTCGGCGCGAAAGGGCGGCGTTTTCATATGGTCTCCTGAATTGGCGTTGCAGGCTTAACCTAAAAGCGCGGTCGCGCACAGCGTCAAACCGGCGCCTGGCGCCAGTGTGTGCGCTCGCGGGGGCGACTCGAACAAAGGCTCGACAGTCATGACCGCAAGGGAACAGGTGCTCAGTCTGCTGCAAGGCGCGGAAGCTTCCCGCATACGCTTTACATTTCCAGGCGGCGGCGGCGCGATCACAATTGCGCCGGCGACCTTTCACCGCGTAGCCCGGGCCATTCGGCGCGGCGATATCAGGGTCACCCCGACGACGACATTTCCCACCGGCGTCGCGGGCCGCGTGGCGGATGGTCTGCTGCGCCAATATCAACTGGGAACGCCGGGCATTCCAGCCGTGGATCCCGTGGAGTGGGGCCGGTTGCGGCTGATCGTCGTGACGACGCCAATCTATATATTCCCCAACCTGGGCAATGTGGGAGCCGCAAATCAATTTACGCCGGGCCCCGTTGTGACGGGCGCCAGCTACACGCACAATGGTTGAGCCCACGCGAACGCTCTGACTCCAGAGGCGTTCAAACCTTCGCCGCCGCGATCCGCGCTCCCTCCGCCATCGCTGCGAATTTGGCGAATACGACGTCGGGATCGACCGCGGCCTGGCCTACCCATGTGCCATAGCCGCAATCGGCGCCTGCGACGACGTTTTCCGCGCCCACGAGATGGGCGTAGCGCAGGATGCGCTGCGCGATCAGTTCGGGGTGCTCGATGAAATTGGCCTTCGATTCGAGAACGCCGGGAATGAGTTTTTTGCCTTCGGGAAGCTTGACGCTCTCAAAGAGCGCCCATTCATGGGCGTGGCGCGGATTGGCGGCCTCGAAGGATATCATCGCGGGGCGGGCGGAAAACACGATGTCGATGATGTCTTTCAACGGCACGTCGAAATGGTGCGGCCCCTCGTAGTTGCCCCAGCATAGATGCATGCGAAGGCGATCCTCGGGCAGGCCGCGCAGCGCGTGGTTGAGCGCCTCCACGTTCAGGGCGGCCTCGCGCCGAAAGCCCTCGATTCCCTCGTCGGCGAATTGAATGTGCCGGCCCATGGCCAGATCAGGGCAATCGATCTGCAACACGAAACCCGCGTCGATCACCGTCCGATATTCGTGGCGCATGGCCTCGCCGATGGCGGCGAGGTATTTCTCCCGGCTGGCGTAAAATTCGTTGCGGAAGAACAGCGCCACGACTCCGGGCGAAGCCGCGCTCATGAAGCCGTGTTTCGCGCCCGCCGCGTCCATCGCGGCGCGCAAATTGCGCGCGTCGCGCCGGGCGGCCTCGCCGTCGCGCAAGCCGATGGGCGCGTTGCATCCGGGCGTGCGCCGGCGGGACCTGCCGGGATCGCCGAAAACCTTTTTCGCCAGCGCGGGAAAATCGTCGAGATCGCGGTATTTGAAGGAATTGTCCAACCCGCCAAAGCCGTCGAGCCGGTCCTTGATATAGGTGGCGTAGCTCGGCTTGGACATTTCCCCGTCGTTGACGAAATCGATGCCGGCGGCGACCTGCTTGCGCACAATGTCCATCACCGCCCGGGCGATGCGCGCCTCAAGCGCCGCGGCTTCCACAGGCACGCCTTCTTCGCGGGCGAACATCATCCGCACGAGGTCGATGGGGCGGGGCAGGGAGCCCGTGTGCGTGGTGGGGAAGGCTTGGACTGGCATGTTTGACCGCTTTCCGACGAAGTCGCTTTGTCTATTTCGCTTTGCGGCCGAAACAGCGCGTCTTGACCTGACTCTCGATTTTTTTCATGGCGCCGAGCGCCGCCTCGAAGCGCTGTTCGAGTAGAATAGCTTCTCGGTCAAGCGGACATCGCCTATGCGTTCGAGCAATTCCCCTTCGGCCAGGACGTTGCGGGCGCGAAGGCTCACGTTCTGCATGGTGATCTGAAACAATTCGGCGATTTTCGCCTGCGACAACCACGCCGTGCCGTCAGCCATGCGCAAGCTGACGCGCGCGGCGCCATCGTCGGTCGTGTAAAGAATGCTCTCGCCTTCGGCCATTCCGGCGCGCCTTCGATCCTGATAAACAGCGATTATGACGCACCGGCCGCGCGGAATCGAGCGCTTGCCCTCTCCCCCCCTTTCCGCTAATTCTCCGCCGCAATGAGCCCCGGCCACTTGCGCCGGGGTTTTGTTTGAGTCGAGGTCTCAAGGGACCGACGGGGCCGTCAGGGGCGGTCCGGAGCAAAATTGAATGGCAAACGTCGTCGTCGTCGGCGCCCAGTGGGGCGATGAAGGAAAAGGCAAGATCGTCGATTGGCTGTCGGTCGAGGCCGACGTGGTCGTGCGCTTTCAGGGCGGGCACAACGCCGGCCATACCCTCGTCATTGACGGCAAGACCTACAAGCTTTCCCTGCTGCCTTCCGGCATCGTGCGCCCCGGCAAATTGTCGATCATCGGCAACGGCGTCGTCTTCGACCCGCACCATTTCGTCAGGGAAGTCGCCGGCATCGAGGCGCAAGGCGTCGTGGTGTCGCCGGAAAATCTCAAGGTCGCGGAGAACGCGCCGCTGATTCTCTCCCTGCACCGCGAGCTGGACGCGCATCGCGAAGGCGCCGCCGTCAAGGGCGTGAAGATCGGCACCACCATGCGCGGCATCGGCCCGGCCTATGAAGACAAGGCGGGACGGCGGTCGATCCGGATCATGGACCTTGCCGAGCCCGATTTGCTCGACGCCAAGATCGAGCGCCTGCTGGCGCACCACAATCCGTTGCGGCGCGGTCTCGGTCTGCCCGAGGTCGATCCCGCCGCCATCAAGGCTGAACTCATGGCGGTCGCGCCAAAGGTGCTGCCGTTCATGGCCGCGACCTGGGATATCCTCGACGGCTTGCGTCGTCAGGGCAAGCGCATCCTGTTCGAGGGTGCCCAGGGCGCGCTGCTTGATGTCGATCACGGCACTTATCCGTTCGTGACCTCGTCCAACACAGTCGCCGGCAACGCCGCGACCGGATCGGGTCTTGGCCCCAAGGCCGTCGGTTACGTGCTGGGCATCGCCAAGGCCTATACGACGCGCGTCGGCGGCGGGCCTTTCCCGACCGAATTGTTCGACGCGGTTGGCGAGCGCATCGCTCAGCGCGGCCATGAATTTGGCACGGTCACCGGGCGTCCGCGCCGCTGCGGCTGGTTCGACGCGGTGTTGGCCCGGCAAACGGTGAAGACCTCGGGCATCGATGGCATCGCGCTGACCAAGCTGGATATTCTCGACGGGTTCGAAGAGATCAAGGTGTGTACGCGCTATCTGCTGGATGGCGTCGAAATCGACCGCTTTCCGGCCAGCCAGGCCGCGCAGGCGCGTGTGACGCCGGTCTATGAAACGATCAAGGGCTGGGAAGGAACGACGGCGGGCGCGCGTTCCTGGGCCGATCTCCCGGCTCATGCGATTAAATATGTGCGCCGCATCGAGGAATTGATCGGCGCGCCTGTTGCCTTGCTCTCGACAAGTCCCGAGCGCACTGACACAATTCTGGTTCACAATCCCTTCCAGGATTGAACATGGTTGGCGCGGCACACGTTGGTTGACGCATGCAAGCAGGAATGGTCTGACACAGCCAATGGCAGAATATTACCCGCTGCTTGCAAGAGCGGTTGCGAGCATACCAAACTCAACGGCTGAAGCGCGCCGCGCGGTCTACGAACGCGCGCGCAAAGCGCTGCTCGGACAATTGCAGGCGACCGAGCCGCCTGTTCCGAAAGCCGATATCGCGCGCGAAAGCCAGGCTCTGGACAGCGCCATTGCGCGCATTGAGGCCGAAATGGCGGCGTCCGCGCGGCAAGTCGAGGCCATGGCTCCGCCAAGGCAAATCGGGCCTGCGCCTGCGCCTCCGCCGCCTTTTCTACCCACGCCGCCGCCTGCTTTCCGGCCCGCGCCGCCGCGGCCGCAAGCGCCTGGCGCTCCCACAGGCGAGACCGTCTGGCCCCCCTCCAGAGCGGATGCGCCCGCCCAGCCGGCTCAGAACCTGCAAAGCCCGTCGCTTGCCGACCCGGAACTGCCGCTCCCAAAGGCCGAGGCGGAACAGCCGGCGAATTCAACCAGGGACCCTTACTGGAGCCGTTTTGGGCGTCCGCGCGAAAAGCCGCAGACGCCGCGGCGCACCGCGCCAGCCGCAGTGGTTGTCAACGCGGCCGGCGTCGAAGCTCTGGTCGCGGCGCCCGCCGTGGAGCCGCTTCGCCCGGCTGCGCCGACCCCCGTGGAATCCACCCGGAATCGTGGCTGGATGATCGCGCTGGCTTGCGTTGTTCTGGTCATGGTTGCCGGGGTCGGGCAGCTTGCCTGGCGTTGGCGGGATGATCCCGTCGAATTGCTCCGGCAACGCTCACAACCGGTGCCGGAGACAGCCGACGCTGGCGCGCCGAACAAGATTATCGAACGCATCGGAGGGGGGCAAAGGGCGCCGGAATCTCCGGTTGCGCCCGCTCCACGCCGCGGCGATGTGCAGGGGCCCGCGCCTGCCGCTCCGGAAACGTCCGGCAGCGAGCCGGTTTTGGCGGTTGGTCAGCGCGCGGCCCTGCTGCTCGAAGCGCCGGAGGAGCCGCAGAGGGTCAAGACCTATTTCGGTTCCGTCGTCTGGAAACTGGAGACGGGCGCTTCCAGCCCTCTGCCGGTGTTGCGCGCCGAAGTCAGTCTGGACGACGCCAAACTGAAAGTGACGATGCAGATTTCGCGCAACGCGGATGCGACGGCGATCACGTCGCACGTGATAACCTTGCGTTTCGCCCCGGAAGCGGGCGCGGAATTCGGCGCTGTCTCCGAAATCGAGACGCCGTCCCTGCGGATCGAGGACCGGCCCGTTGGAGAGGCGCTTGAAGGCAAGGCGGCCGCGGTTACGACAAATTATTTTATTGTCGGGCTCATTCGCGACGAGGCCATGACCGCGCGTAATCTCGATCTATTGAGGACCCGTCCATGGATCGATGTTCCCATGCGGTTGAGCAGCGGCAAGATCGCCAAGGTGACCTTCGAAAAGGGCGCGCAGGGCGAGCGGCTGCTGGCGGAAGCTCTTGCCGCCTGGCAAAGATGAAGCGCCGCCCGGTGGCCCGGACGGCGCGGCATTTCCAATTTCCAATTCCAAACGGCTAGTGAGCGGCCATCGAAGGTTCCGCCAGCCGCGCCGCCGGCGGCGGCAACGCCTCAAGCCGCGCAACGCCGGTTTTCACGGCTTCCCGCACTTTCTCGAAGGCGCGCACCTCGATCTGGCGCACCCGCTCGCGCGAGATGCCAAACTCGTCCGACAGGGCTTCCAGCGTCACCGGTTCCTCAACCAGGCGCCGCGCCTCGAAAATTCGCCGCTCGCGCTCGTTGAGCACCGCCAGCGCGCCGCGCAGGGCGCCGTGCCGGATGCTGCTCTCTTCCTGATCGACGAGCACCGCTTCCTGGCTGGCGCTCTCATCGACCAGCCAGTCCTGCCATTCGCCCGATTCGCTTTCGGCGCGGATGGGAGCGTTGAGCGAGGCGTCGCCGCTCATGCGGCGGTTCATGTCGACCACGTCCTTTTCCGTCACGCCAAGTTTGGTGGCGATCGATTTGACCTGATCGGGCCTGAGGTCGCCATCCTCCAGGGCGGAAATTTTGCTCTTGGCCTTGCGCAGGTTGAAGAACAGCTTTTTCTGGTTCGCGGTCGTGCCCATTTTCACAAGCGACCACGAGCGCAGGATGTACTCTTGAATCGACGCGCGCACCCACCACATGGCGTAAGTGGCGAGGCGGAAGCCCTTCTCGGGCTCGAAACGCTTCACCGCTTGCATCAGGCCGATATTGCCTTCGGAAATGACTTCGCCAATCGGCAGCCCATAGCCGCGATAGCCCATGGCGAGCTTGGCGACGAGGCGCAGATGCGAGGTGACGAGCTTTTGCGCCGCGTCGCGGTCGCCGTGCTCGCGCCAGCGTTTGGCGAGCATATATTCCTCTTCCGGGGCCAACATGGGAAAGCGGCGGATTTCGGAAAGGTAACGGGACAAGCCCGAGTCGGCGGCAATGATAGGCAGAGCGGCAGCCATAAAGACCTCCTGAAGGCTCCCGGGACCGGCGAGCCCGAAGCGGCCGCGATAATCGCCAACCGCCCGTATGCCTATATAGGGAGGCCCAAACGTGTCTTAAAGAGGGCGCCGAAATGAACGGATCACGGCGGCGGGATTAACTTTTCGTTACCTCGGCCTGGTCCGCCCGCGGCCGACCCGCCTTGACAGGCCGGCGCCGCTGTCGCCTCATCCCGCAAACCTTTCATAAGCAAGCGCGAAAGCGTTCCGGGAGGAAATCATGTGCGTTCAATGTGACGGTTTTGGGAAACAATCCGCGCCAACAGGCTTCGTGTGCGCGGCGACGGCAAGCCCCGCGCCGGCCGGGCCCTCGCGGCGCAGGTTTTTGAAGGCCTCCGCGACCGCCGTCGCGGCTTGCGCCGCCACGCAGGCGGGGCGCGTCGCCGCCCAGACGCCGGGCGTCGATGGCGAACTGACGCGCCTGCAGGGGCAGCGCCGCATACTCATCAAGGGCGGAATCGTCCTCAGCATGGACAAGCAGGTCGGCGATTTCGCCAATGCGGATGTGCTGATCGAGGACGGCAAGATCCGCGAAGTGAGGCCGAACATCGCGGCGAGCGACGCCGCCATCGTCGACGGGACCAACCGCATTGTCACGCCGGGCTTCATCGACACGCATCATCATTGCTATCAGGCGCTGCTGCGCAACATTCTCGGCAACGGCCTGCTCGATCCCGATTACGGCCGCGATATCGCGGACCGGCTCACGGCGGTCTACAATCCCGACGATGTCTACTGGGGCACCTATGTCTCGACGCTCGGCATGCTTGACATGGGCACGACGACGGCGCTCGACATTTCGCAGGTGTGCCATTCGCCGGAGCACAGCGACGAGGGCGTGCGGGCGCTGAAGGATTCCGGCATGCGCGCCGTCTACGCCTATTCGCGCGGCGCCGGGCCAAAGGCCATGTATCCGCAGGACATCGGCCGCCTGCAAAAGACCTATTTCAATTCGAAGGACCAGTTGCTGACGCTGGCGCTCGGCAGCGGCCTCAACAAGGACCTGTTCACCGCCGCGCGCAACGCCGGCGTGTTCACCGCGAACCACGGCGTCAATCACCGCACCGAAAAAGCGCTGGCCGACCTGAACGCAGCCGGGCTGCTGCGTCCGGGCGACGAATACATCCACTGTACGCAGTTAAGCGCGGACTCGTGGAAGATTATCCGCGACAGCGGCGGCAAGGTTTCGCTCTCGGTGCCGATCGAGATGGCGATGGGGCATGGCATGCCCGGCATTCAAGGCGCGCTCGACGCGGGCGTCCGCCCGAGCCTCAGTTCCGATGTCGATGTGACCATGGCGCAGGACCCCTTCACCCTCATGCGTCACACGTTCAACCTGCAACGCCTGTTGTTGCTGCAACGGATGCAGAAGAACGAACCGAACCTGCCGCCTTTGCTGACGACGCGCGACGTGCTGGAATTCGCCACCATCGAGGGCGCGCGCTGCCTCGGCCTCGAGGCGAAGACCGGCTCGCTGACGCCCGGCAAGGACGCGGACCTTGTCGTGTTGCAGGCCGACCGTCTCAACGTCTGGCCGCTCAACAACGCCACGAGCTGCGTCGTCAATCTGATGGGCACGAGCAACGTCGAAAGCGTTTTCGTCGCCGGCAAGGCGAAGAAGTGGAAGGGCGCGCTTGTCGGCGTCGACGAGGCGCGCGTCCGCAAGATGGTCGCTGACGGCCGCGACGGAGTGCTGAAGCGCGCGAATTTTCCGATGAACCTGTTTGGATAGGCTTGCGCCTATTGCGGCACGACCACAGCCTTGAGGATGGCTCCCCAACGGTTGTCCTCGACCTTGATCCACGCGTTGAGGCCGCTTGCGTCGCCGCCGGCGGCCTGCATGCCGAGATTGCGCAAGGCCTGCTTGCCTGTTTCACCGGCAATCCACGCGTTGACCAAAGGCGCGATTTTCGCGGCGACCTCCGGCGGCGCGCCGCGCGGCGTGTAGACGCCATACCATCCCACGGATTCAAGACCGGGAAAGCCGGCTTCCTCCAGCGTCGGTACGTCGGGAAAATCCGCCGCGCGCGTCTTGCTGGTGATGGCGAGCGCGCGAATCTGGCCGGCCTTCACGAGGCCCGCGCCGGTCGTGACATAGTTGATCGAGGCCTCGATCTGCCCGCCGATGATATCCGAATTCATGCTGGCGGTGTTGTTGTAGGGCACATGCGTCATGTCGAAGCCGGCCATCTGCTTCATCAGTTCCAGCGTCACATGGCCCTGCGAACCCGTACCGGTGCTGCTGACGTTGATCTTGCCCGGATTGGCTTTCGCGAAGGCGATGAGATCAGGCAACGTTTTCGCCGGCAGCTTCGGGTTGACCATGACCAGCATCGGCGCTTTGGCGACAAGTACGATGGGCGAAAAATCGCGCTCGAAATCGAACGGCATGGTTTTGTAGACATATTTGTTCTGCACCGCGATTCCCGGCGTGACGATGAGCAGGGTGTTGCCATCGGGCGCGGCTTTCGCCGCCGCCGCCGCGCCGATGTTGCCGTTGGCGCCGATCTTGTTTTCGACGACGAAGGGCTGACCGAGCTTCTCCTGAAATTCGTTGGCGAGATGCCGGGCGAGAATATCGACGCCGCTGCCCGCCGCGAACGGCGAGACGATGGTGACGGTTCGCGCGGGCCAGGACTGGGCGTGGGCGGCGAGCGACGCGCGCAGCGCGGCGCACGCGGCAATGATCCAAAGGCCCTTTTTCAGGGCATTCAACACGCCGCTGGCGTTCATGGCCGATGTCTCCCGCGCTCCGCCGTCAGTCTAGGCGTTCGGGCGCGGATATGCCAAGGATCGCCCGAAGCAGGATCGCCCGAAGCGCGCGTCCGGGATTGACAGCCGGCGCCGCCGCCTCGAAAACTCGCCGCCAAGACAGTCAGGCAGGAACCCCATGAAAATCGCCGAAGTCCGCATCGACCCCTCTGTGCTCGACAAGCACGATCCCGAATGGGCCTTCGCGCTGATGGCCGCGCCGCAGTCGCTTGGCACGATTCTCACGCTGATCGCGGAGGACGGGACGATGGGCTACGGTTACGGCTCGGCGATGCCGCACTATGGCGCGACGCAGGAATCCGTCGCCGCGACGCTCGCGCGTTTCAAAAAGCTGCTCCTCGGCAAGGACGCGCGCAAGATTGCCGCCATTCTCGACGAGCTCGATCACAACGTGCTCGACAACAATCAGGCGAAAGCCGCCGTCGACATGGCCCTGCACGATTTGCGGGCGCGACAGCTCGGCGTGCCGGTCGCGGAGTTTTTCGGCGGCCCCTGCGTCACCGAATTCGCCTCGCTGCGCATCCTGCCCATCAAGACGCCGGAGAAAATGGCGGTCAACGCCAGAAAACTCGTCAACGAGGGCGTGCGCCATCTGAAGATCAAGGTGCACGGCAACGTCGACGAGGACGTCGCCTGCGTCGCCGCCGTGCGCGAGGAAGTCGGCAAGGACATTCACCTCACCATTGACGCGAACCAGTCCTACACCGTGAAGAACGCCGTTCTCGCGATCAACCGCATGACGCCTTTCAACATTGAGCTGGCGGAGCAGCCGGTGCCCGCCAATGATCTCTACGGCCTCAAGAAGGTCACCGATTCCGTCTCCATTCCCGTCGAGGCGGACGAAGCCGCCTATTCCCTCGATCAGGTCGCGCTCATTGTGCGCGAGCGCGCGGCGGACGCGGTCAGCCTCAAGATCGCCAAGCTCGGCGGCCTTCGCAAGACCTGGGCTGCCGCGAAGATCTGCGAAGCCGGCGGCGTGAAATACCGCATGGGCGCCCATTCCGGCCCGCGCCTTCTGGCCGCGCATGGATCGCAACTTGCCGCGGCGTTGCCGGGCATCTGGTATTCGTCGGAACTGACCGAATTCGAAGGATTGATCGGCGATCCCTGGGAAGGGCTCAAGCTCGTCGGCGGCGTGCTGCACGTGACCGACGCGCCGGGTTGCGGCGTGACGCCGAAAGCGGATTCGACGCTGCCGCGCCCGCAACAGAAGTGAGAGCCGGGGCGATGCGCGGTTTCAACCACATTTTGATTGCGCTGGCGCTCGGGGCGCTTGTCGCCGCGCCAACGGTTCGCGCCGCGCGGGCCGACGCGACATCCGACATTCTCAATTACAGAGGCGCCGACCGCCAGAAAATGCTCGAAGCGGGCGCGCGCAAGGAAGGCGAACTGATGTTCTATTCGGCCCTGACGATCGATCAGGGCCTGCGCGCCATCGTCGACGGGTTCGCGAAGAAATATCCATTCGTGAAGGCCGAGTTCTGGCGCGGCACGGAACTGCAAATCGTGCAGAAAACTTTGGCGGAACAGCGCGCCAATTCCATGGTCGGCGACATCGTCGAAAGCGTCGGCATCGTCACTTACCTGACAAAGGCCAACGCCGTTCTGCCCTTCACGTCTCCCTATTTCGAGGACATTCCCGAGCGCTACCGCGACAAATCCAACATGTCCGCCGCGACGCGGCTGAATTTCTTCGGCCTCGCCTACAACACCAAACTGACGCCGCCCGGCGCGCAGCCCAAGACCTACGACGATTTGCTCGACCCCAGGTGGAAGGACAAGCTCGCCTGGCGCGAGGACGCGGTCAGCGGCGCCGCGCTTTTCATCACCAGCATGATGATCACGCGCGGCGAGAAGGCGACGGAGGACTATCTGACGAAACTGCGCGCGCAGAATATCGTGAGTTTCACCGGCAGCGGCCGCACGCTGGTCAACCGCGTGATCGAGGGCGAATACCAGCTCGCGGTCA
>JANYDZ010000433.1 GCA_025363375.1 Hyphomicrobiales bacterium | reverse complement strand
GGTCGGATCAATTGTCGATAAAGGTGAATTCATGTGATTGGGACAGGATGGCATCACGCCCATTCCATCCACCAATACGCGCACTCGATCGTCCGCCATACTGTGAATCGCCGGCAAGCTAGAAATTCCACCAGCGCCGTAAATACTCACACCGGGAACATCTTGCAGCAACCTTGCTGTATCGCTGGTGGCAGCGCGTTGACCCGCGATGGAGTCAGGTGTCACTTCTGCGATGTTTTGCGATTGCTGAATTAATTTTTCACCGACGATTTCGAATGCGAGCGCGATTGCGCGCCCGGCGGATCGAACATTGTCGCCTCGTCATTTCAGGGTGAGTCAAAACTCACACCAGCGCCTTGCCCTTCTCGTCAATGATGCCGCCGATATCGACGCCGGCGTCGTCGCCAAGCTCGGCCAGGATCATATCGTTGTGCGCCTTGCCAGAAGGGATCATCGGGAAACAATTTTCCGCGCCTTCGACGACGCAATCGAAGATCACAGCGTTCGGCGTATCGATCATTTCCATGATGGCGCGGTCGAGATCAGCGGGGTCGGAACAGCGGATGCCGTGGGCGCCGTAGGCTTCCGCAAGCTTGACGAAATCCGGCAGTGAATCCGTGTAGCTCTCGGCGTAGCGCCCGCCATGCAGCAACTCCTGCCACTGGCGCACCATGCCCATGTACTGGTTGTTCAGAATGAAAATCTTCACCGGCGCCCGGTATTGTTTCGCCGTCGACATTTCCTGAATGTTCATGAGAATGGACGCGTCGCCGGCGATGTCGATCACCAGCGATTTGGGATGCGCCATCTGCACGCCGATCGCGGCGGGCAGGCCATAGCCCATGGTGCCAAGGCCGCCGGAGGTCATCCAGCGGTTCGGCTCCTGAAAATGATAATATTGCGCCGCCCACATCTGGTGCTGGCCGACTTCCGTGGTGATGTAAGCGTCGCGGTCCTTCGTCAGTTCGTACAGGCGCTGGATCGCGTGTTGCGGCTTGATCGTCGTCTTCGAGGGACGATACGCCAGCGATTTGCGCGCCCGCCACGCGTCCACCTGTTTCCACCACACCGCGAGCGCCGCCTTGTCGGCCTTCGCTTTCGTCGATTTCCAAACGGCGATCATGTCCTCGAGCACATGCGCGCAATCGCCGACGATCGCCAGGTCCACGCGCACGTTCTTGTTGATGGAGGAGGGGTCGATATCGATATGAATCTTCTTGGATCCCGGCGAGAACGCGTCGAGCCGCCCGGTGATGCGGTCGTCAAACCGCGCGCCGACGCAGATCATCAGATCGCAATCGTGCATCGCGTTGTTGGCTTCGTAGGTCCCGTGCATGCCGAGCATGCCCATCCAGTTTTTGCCGGACGCGGGGTAAGCGCCGAGCCCCATCAACGTGGACGTGATCGGAAACCCCGTGAGCTCCACCAGTTCGCGCATCAGCGTGGAAGCCTTGACGCCCGAATTGACGATGCCCCCGCCCGTGTAGAAAATCGGCCTCTTCGCGCCGGCCATCATCGCGGCCGCCTGCTTGATTTTTTCCGGGTCGCCCTTGAGCCGCGGCGAATAGGTCTTGTGCCCGGTCATCGCGGGCTTGTCGTACATGCCCAGCGCGAATTGCACGTCCTTCGGCAAATCCACGACAACAGGCCCCGGCCGTCCCGACGACGCCACGTAAAAAGCTTCGTGCAGAATGCGCGGCAAATCCTCGACGGAACGCACGAGATAATTGTGTTTGGTGCAATGGCGCGTGATGCCGACAGTGTCGCATTCCTGAAACGCGTCCGACCCGATCAGATGCGTCGGCACCTGCCCCGTCAGGCACACGAGCGGAATGGAATCCATCAACGCGTCGGTGAGGCCCGTCACGGCGTTGGTCGCGCCGGGGCCCGAAGTCACCAGCAACACGCCGACTTTGCCGGTCGAGCGCGCGTAACCCTCCGCCGCGTGAGCCGCTCCGCCTTCCTGGCGCACCAGCACGTGCTTGACGAAGTTCTGGTTGAAGATCGCGTCATAGATCGGCAGCACGGCGCCGCCGGGATAGCCGAACACTGTATCCACCCCCTGATCCTTCAAGGCTTCGACCACCATTTCCGCGCCGGTCATCTGTCTCGACATGTCTTCCTCCGCTACTCGGGAACTTTCAGGAATTCGGGCAAGAAAAAAGGCCCTCTGGGGGCCCTCGGTATGCGTCAGCGATGAGAACCGGGGCTATCCCCGTCCCGTCTCCGACGCGTTTCCTACTACGATAAGCTTCGCGCGCATGCGCCCATTCCGGTTGAGATTAGCCTGTTTAGCTCCTGAGAGCGTCGCGGTCAAGGCAAATTAATGGGCGGAAAATCCAACGGACATCGGCAATTGCCCAATCTTTGCGCTTGCAATGCTGCATTGCGACGATATTATGACGCATTGCAGCAATTCAGCGAGTCGCGCCATGCCGAAATTGCAGGATAGTGCTCCGTTTAGCCAGACCAACACCGGGACAGGGCAGCGCGTCCGCGTCAAGGCGACCTCCCAGCTCGCACTCAGCTGGAACGTATCGCCCGAAGCGCTCGGCACCGTTTTGTGCCGTTACAAAATGCTGACACGATTATCGAACCAGCCCGAACGGGTCGATGTGCGTTTTGACGACCAGTTCGTGGCCTGGGGCTGCCCGGCGGACGAGTTTGAAGCCATCGTCGAAAGCCCCCGGCAACAAACGAACTGAACTGAACTGGTTCAGTGCGAGGCCCGCCATCCCCTTGGCGGCGCGGCGGCTTGCCATTATTGCAGTGGGGAACATTCTCAGGTCCCCCGCCATGCCCCATCCAAAAGCCCTTTTTTTCGACATTTTCGGCACCGTGGTCGATTGGCGCGCAAGCATCGCGCGGCAAGCGCAGACCCTGCTGACGCCGCTTGGCAAACAACTGGACTGGCTCGCCTTCGCCGACGCCTGGCGCGATGAATATCAGCCGGGCATGGAGGCCGTGCGCAGCGGCGCCATCCCCTTCTCGCGCCTCGATGTCATTCACCGTCACAATCTCGAACGCATCTTGCCGCGCTTCGGATTGACCGATCTCGATGAAGCCGCGCGCGTGGACTTGAACCTCGCCTGGCACAGGCTCGACGGATGGCCGGATTCCGAGCCCGGGCTGTTGCGATTGCGCCGGAAATTCCGCATCGCCCCCGTCTCCAACGGCAATATCGCGCTGATGGCCGATCTCGCGCGCAGAAACGCGTTCATCTGGGACGCCATCCTCGGCGCGGAAGTCGCCGGCGACTACAAACCCAAGCCCCGCGTCTATCTCTCGGCCTGCGAAGCTTTCGGCTTCGCGCCGGGCGATTGCATGATGGTGGCGGCGCACGGCGGCGATCTGAAAGCGGCGAAAGCCTGCGGATTGCAAACCGCGTTCATCCCGCGCCCGAACGAACATGGTCCGGGCAAAGGCGAGGCTTCGCCGGGCGTCGAGGTTGACTATATCGCGAAGGATTTGCTCGCTTTGGCGGATGCGTTGGGGGCGTGAGAACGACGCTGAGGGCCCTTCTCCCGTGAAACGGGAGAGGGTGCCCCAGGCCGGATGAGGGGCCGAGACGGGGCGCAGGATGCGGGGACGCGTCGAAAGGCGGGAGTTTCGAGAGTTTTTGTGGAGCGTGATCCATCAAGGGGTTACGCTTCTCAAAACATATGTCTGAAAGTTGAGCGCCGAACCCTCGAATGACCCTCGGTCAATCAGAAGGTCCGAGCTGGCCCCGGAGGGGCCCTGGAATGTAGCTACGGGTGAAGCGCAGCGAAACCCGTGGATGGAGTTTCGAACGCCGCATCCGCCCCGGAGGGGCGGAGGAATTTCATGCGGACGCCCCGCTCAATCGAACACGTATTTCTCGTCAAACTCCACGTACTTCTCGTCAAACTCGATGCCGTGAGCGCGCAGAAGGCGCAAGAGCTCGGACTTGAAATCTGCGGTTCGATGATGCTCGGCCTGCCCTGGGATGTATCTCTTCAGCGCA
>JANYDZ010000420.1 GCA_025363375.1 Hyphomicrobiales bacterium | reverse complement strand
GCCATCTATATCGACGCCGACGCCTGTCCGGTGAAGGACGAGGTTTACAAGGTCGCGGCGCGTCACGGCTTGAAGACCTTCGTCGTTGCGAATTCATACATCTTCACGCCGCGCGATCCCATGATCGAACGCGTGACCGTGGCCGAGGGCCCCGATGTCGCCGACGACTGGATCGCCGAGCGCGTGGCGCGCGGCTCCATCGTCGTCACCGCCGACGTGCCGCTTGCGGCGCGTTGCGTCAAGGCGGGCGCGGACGCGATCGCGCCCTACGGGAAACCGTTCACCGAAGCGTCCATCGGCATGGCGCTGGCGACGCGCAACCTCATGCAGGACTTGCGCGAGAGCGGCGCCGTCACGGGCGGGCCCAGGCCGTTTTCAAAGGGCGACCGTTCGGCGTTTCTGTCGGCGCTCGATCTGGCGGTGGCGCGGTTGAAACGGGCGGGGTTTGGGGCTTAGGCGCAAACAGAACGCGGCCCCTTTCGAAGCCGCGCCCGTACGCCGTCGGCGAAGAATCAATTCGCCAGCGGATCGGGCCGCAACTGGAATTTCACCACCTGAGGGAGCACGCCCTTGCCGCCCTCGCCATGAAAACTGGCGCGGGTGCCGTGGGTCGTCCACAGGCCCTTGCCTTTCCAGCCGGCGTTGGGGTCGTCGATACGCGCGTCCATGCCCTTGGCGTAGAAGCCTTGCGGGTAGGGCACGATCATGTTGACCCACTTGCCGTCCTTCAGCGCCATGATGGATTCGCCGGCGTTGCCGGTGGCGAAAGGCGTGTTCTCGCCGAGGCCGAAGACGCCGCGCTGATCGACCCAGGTGTAATAGCTGGCTTCCGCGCTGCCGCTGTCGGCGACGCCCTGCAATTGCGGGCCGGGAAAGGGGGTCAGCGTCCAGCCTTCAGGACAATGCCTGCCGGTGGCGTTGGGGCCGTTCAGCGGCGCGCGGCATTTGCTGCGGTCGAAGCTCGCCATGTGGCCGCTCGCCAGCGGCACCCAGGCGACGCCGTTGCGGTCGATGTCGAAGCCGCGCGGCGAATAGCCGTTGACGGCGACGCGCTGGTCGTTCCACGGCACTTCGTAGATTTCCGAGAGCGCGGTTTCCGGCGGGTTCGAGCCGCGCTCCATGCGGATAATCCAGCCGGGAAAGCCCAGCACGGAGCCCCAGACGCTGCCATCCTTCGGATTGGCGCCGACGCCATACAGCGCGAGTTGCAGGCGGCGGTCTTTTGCCGGATCGGTCGGCTGTCCGGGTTCGGTATATTCGCCGCGCTTGCCGTCGCCGCTGGTGTCGAGCACCACGGCGGTCCAGCCCTGCGCCTTTTGTTCGTCGCCGGTCTCCTCAAAAATCTTGCGGTCGAACCAGCCGATGACGCCGCTCGCCGGGCCGCCTGAGCTGGTCCACAAGGTGTTGTTGGAATCTTCGCCAAACACAAGATGGTGGGTGGGGAAACAGGTGCGTATCAGCGTCGTTTTGCCTGTTGCGGGATCGAACATCGCGAGATGGCGGCCCGCGCTGTCGATCGGGAAGGCTTTTGCGGAGGGATGGTTCGAACCCTTCTTGCACCAGTCCGGATTCTCCGGCGGGCCAACGCGCGATGTGTACCAGACGCGTCCCTTCTCATCGAACATGGGATTGTGCATGCTTGCTTGAGAATCCCAGATTGGCTTCTCGCCCCAGAAAACCGATGGCGCCATCGGATTTTCCTTCGACGACGGCATTTTGGGATCGCGCACGCTCATGTGGAAGGACGAGCGCGTGTGGGTCTTCGGATCGAAGATCGGCGCGAAATCCGTGCTCTCCTCAGGCGAACCATAGACCTTGCCGTTGGCGTTGACGGTGGGATTGCGCTTGTCGGTCGAGATGAGGTCGTGCAGATAGACCGTTGGCTCCGCCCAGTCCCACGAGGTGATTACGACATTGCGCTCGACGCCCGAGGGGCGCTGAGGTTTGGTGGACGGCAATTCGCCCTTAGCGATGCGGTCCGTCCAATCGGCGAAATGTTTGTAGGCGCGCGGCGGATCGATGCGGCCAATGGCGGCGGCCATCTGCGTCATCGCCTGACCCGACTGAATGCGGCGCTCCCAGGCGTCGGCGGAGGTCTTGAACTCGCCAAGCTCCTTCGAGATTTCACGCGTCGCCTTGTTGCCGAGTTGGTGGCACGTGTAGCAGCCGTCGGTCTTGACGATGTCGAGCCACATGCCCTGCGAGCGCAGCGCCACGGGCATGCCGTTGCCTTGTGGTCCCGTTCCCGGGAACAGGCTTTTGTCCGGCACGGTGAGCATCGAATACCAGTAGAGCGCCGGATAATATTCGGCGGCGGCCTTGTCGTTCGGCGCGGACGTGGCGGCGAGATTCAGCGCCTTGCCGGGTTCGGCGTCCACCTTGGCGGAATCAACGAGGCCATAGCCGCGCACCCACACCTTGTATTTCGCCTTGGGAAGCTCCGGCAGCAGGTAACGGCCTGCGTCGTCGGTAACGACCATCTTGGCCATCTTGCTCGGCAGATCCCTGGTCTCGGCGATCACCCAGACGCCGGCTTCGGGACCACGCGGTCCCATGACGACGCCGCCAAGCGCGTCGGCTGTAATTTTGATGGCGGGATCGGCGGCTTGCGCGCGAACCTCGATCGATGTTGTGAACGCCGTCGCGGCGAAAGCGGCGGCGGCGACGCCGGAAAACAAAATACGTTTGAGGCTCACGCAATCCTCCTCGCGAATGGCGCGCATCCGGGCGCGGCTTGAGGCGATCATGCATGGACGGCGGCGAAAGGCAAACGCGGGTTACGAAATCGTTCGACGGTAGATTTCGACCAGCGCCTTTGCGTGAGCTTGCGGCGACGGCGGGCTTTGCCAGAAACTCGCGTAGGCGTTGGCGCCGATTTCAGCGGCGGTTTTTTTATCCTTCAGTTTGCGCATGTGATCGGCGAGCTCTTCGACCCGGGGGGCCACAACGTATCCGTTGACGCCATGTTCGACCCGTCCGGCCGCGCCGGCGCGCGTCGAGACAATCACGGGCGCGCCGCAGGACATCGCTTCAGCTATCACCATCGGGCCGGTCTCGGGCCAGCGGGAGGGCGCCGCCACGGCGAGAGCGTCGCGGGCAATGCGCCCGCGCACAGCCGCCCTCTCGAGCCAGCCGGTGATTTCCGCCGTTGGATCAATCTCAAGAATTTTTTCGCGCAACGGACCCTCGCCGATGAAAAGGCTTGGCAATTGCGCGGCGAGCGCCGCGCGCGCCACGAGGTCGGCGCCCTTCTCTTCGGTTAATCGTCCGCAATAGACGATCTTCAAATCCTGGCCGGTGGTTCGAAGCCCCTGGTCCACGCATTCAATCGGATTTTCCAGGACGAACTGCCTCGCCTCCCGCGACAGCAGATGACCTATTGTTTTGCGACCGATTTCGGAAACATGAATTGCCGAATAGCGAAAATCCCGCATGGCGCGGTTCGCGGCGAGGGCGCGCATGACGCGGACCGCCTTGTGCAGCGACGACCTTGGATCGCAGGGCGCCGTCAGGCATTGGCGCGAGAGGGGCGCAAGTCCGCAGGGCTCGCGTTTGTCGAAGCGGTACATCAGCCCTGTCGGGCAGACGAGGAAGTAATCGTGCAGCGAAACCACCAGCGGCAGGCCGGATTTGCGGATCGCGGAGAACAGGCTGGGCGAGAAGTATTTTGTCCATTGGTGGACATGCGCCACCGCGTCCGGCCCGGCGTATTGCGCCAAGAGCTTTTCAAGCTCGGCCAGCGGTTCGCTGTTCCAGATTCCGTCCCTGGCCGCAGCCAGCGGACTTTTGCTCCAGATATCCTTGCCGCCAAGGGCGACGCGTGTGATTTTTGGATGGGCGTCAAGGCTGGCGTCGCCTTCGCGCCCGATCCCGTGAATATAGACGACGTCATGGCCAAGCGACGCGAGGCCCAGAGCCGAGGCAATCGCGACCTGCGGGGCTCCTCCCTCCGCGATTGCGTAGTCGGCGATAATGATGACCCGCATATCCAACCTGTCGGCCACAGGCCTGCAATGGCTGATTGTATCTCACGAGAAGATTGCCAACTGGTTGCGTTGCGTCAGGTCCTTCAGCAACGCTGCAACGCCCGCGCGGGTTCGAGGCCGCGCCAACCCCGCAAATACAGCGCAGTGCGCCGGGTCAAGCCGCTCAGGGATCGAGCGAAGCCGTATAGGCGGCGATATTCAGCATGTCGTCGAGACCAAGGTTGGCCACGACCTGTTTCATCAGCGCCGCCTGCGGTCCCGCGCGCTCGCCCGACTTCATCATGAAGAGCTGACGAACGGTGTAGGTCGCGGTGCGGCCGGCGATCGGCGGAATGTCGGCGACGCCCTTGAGGTCGGGCCCGTGACAGATGGCGCAATTGACCGTCTTGCCGGGGACGCCCGCGACAAGTTCCGCGCCTTTCGCCAGCGCGCCCTTGGGCACGTAGGAGACAAAGCCCTTGCGGGGATCGCGGTAAAGCACGATCTCCTCGTCTTCAGGCACGGTGATGATGCGGTTGCCAATCGGCTCCGTGCCGCCGTCTGGATGAATGAGGCGCTTGTTGCCCTGACCGATGTAGGTCTTCGGCACGGCGTCGGTCTCGACGACACGGTGCCATTTCGGCGCTTTCAGCGAGGCGAAATAATCGGCGGCTTCCTTGATTTCGGCGTCGGTGATGGCTTGGCCGATCTGCTGCATCGTGCCGGAGCCCTTGCGGGCGCCGCTGCGGTAATCGTTCATCTGGCGAATGAAATAGGCGGCGGGCAGCGCGGCGACATAGGCGCTTTCATCATGGCCGGCGCCGACGGGCAGGTGGCAGGAACCGCAAGCGCGCACGTTCGGCGCGTTGCCGTTGGCGACGATCTTCGGCAATTTTGGATACATTTCCGGATACCAGTCGGGAATATCGAACATATTGTCGGCTTGCGCGCGGGTGTAGGATTTGGCGCTGCCAGCGGCGCTGCGCGGCGCTGTGTTTGGCTTGATGTCGGGTTGTTCCTTGTCGGTGACCGGGAAGGCCCAGGTGGGTTTGTCCTGCGCATTCGCGGGAGGCGCGGGGATGGCGAGCGTGGGCAGAATGGCGAGCGCGAACGCGCTGGCGAGAATCTTCATGCGATGTTCTCCCGGTCGTTTATAGTGCAAGTCAGATTAAACCATTTCGACGGCGCCGCAACAGGGCGCGCAAAGAGGCGCTCATGAATCCGTCCATTCCGGCCAAACTCACAGGCTCCGCGCCGGTTTTGTTTGTGCGCAACGTGAAGGCCGCCGCCCGGTATTACCGCGACGCCATGGGGTTTTCCTTCGGGAAGATATGGGGCGATCCGCCGACTTTCGCGATCCTCGAACGCGACGATAAACGCGTCATGCTCAAGGAAATCGCCGACGTGCGGCAGATCGTGCCGCGCTCGACCATATCCGAAGGTCTCTGGGACGTGTATTTCTGGGTGGACAATGTCGAGGCGCTCTATGAGGAATTCGTGCGGCGCGGCGCCAGGATTGACTACGGATTGTGCGATCAGCCCTACGGGTGCCGCGAATTCGGCGCGCAAGACATCGACGGGCACGATATCGGGTTTGGCCAAAGCGTCGAATGACGCGCGAATGCCGACAATATTAAAATTAATTGACATCAATTGAAATTAATTGTTAAAAATCGATAGTTTTCAGCGTTTCATCGCGTCCGCCTGGCCTGGGAACGGCCCGCAGGATCAGCCGCCCGGCAGGGCCGAGGCCGTCTATGCCCGTCGTCACCGACTACACCGCGCTTCTCTCCGGCGATTACTGGAATGGCATCGAGCGCACGGGGCCGGTGTTCGTCACCTATTCGTTCCCCACGAGCGCTCCTTCCGCGCAGACGGCGGTCATGGGCGCGGCGGCCTCGACGTTTCAGACATTCAGCGCC
>JANYDZ010000400.1 GCA_025363375.1 Hyphomicrobiales bacterium | reverse complement strand
CCTGCATGGGTCCGTTGACGATCCTGCCGCCGCCCGCGTTGACGCGCGCCACGCCGGAGCCAATGTCGGCCACGTTGAAATAGAAACACCACAGGGCCACGGGAATGTGCGGCGGCCTGGTCATCATGCCGCCGATGTCTTTTCCATCATGGCTGAACAATTGGTATTTTCCCATGGGTCCCATGTCGACCGCCTGGCTTTTCACCCAGCCGAACATTTCCGCGTAGAAGGGAAACACCTTCTCCATGTCGAGGGCGTAGAGTTCGTTCCAGCCGACGCGGCCCGGCGTGTCCGGCGGCGGCGCGCCGGGACCGGGGCTGGCGGATTTGAACAATTGGAAGTAAGCGCCCTGCGGGTCCGCGACGACGCTGAAGCGCCCGACATCGGGAATGTCGGCGGGCTCGCGAACGACCTTGCCGCCCAGCGACTTGAGTTTCACCGCGGCGGCGTCCACGTCGTCGACGCTGACATAGCCGCTCCAGCTTGGCGGAGCGCCCATCTTTTTGGCGTCGTCGGGGATGTGCATCAGGCCGGCGGTCATCGCCTCGCCGGCCGAAAATATCGCGTAGTCCATTCCCGTCATGCCGCTGTCGCGGCAGCTCCAGCCGACGACGCTTTTGTAAAAGGTTTCGGCGGATTTCATGTCGCCGGTCATGAGCTCGTGCCAGACGAACGCGCCGTGGGTGATCGGCATGGCGGCCTCCTGTTTTGCGCGCGGGATGGCGCGGACGGGTCAAGGCTAGTTTTGGATGATGACGGGATAATGGCAAGGGAAAAGATTTGCGGGAAAAGATTTTGAGGGAGCGCAGCAATTGAAGGTTTAACGCAGGGCCGCCTCAATAAAACTCCTCTGTAATCACCATCTTCACCTCCGCCCTGCGCGCCGGGCTCAAGCCGTCCCCCAACAGCCGCCCCAACAGCGCCGACATGTCCGCGGGCTCGCCGTAAAACGCCGGTTGCTGCTTTTTTTCGAAATCCGCCAGCGCCTCCGCGTCGGTGAGTATCTCCTTCGCCGCGCGCCGCAAAAACGCCACGCGGTCGGGCGCCGTGCCGGGCGGCGCGATCAGCAGGCGTCCGACCTTGCGCACGTCCTCGCGGAAGTCGATCCACCACGCGGCTTCCGCGTCCATGCGCTCGGGCGCGGCTGCGAAGATCGTCGGGACATCCGGCATCAGCGTTGATTTCTCCCGTGATGTCACAACCAGAGGCCGCATCTGGCCGCCTTCGGAATAGCGCGCGGAGGAATCCTCCACCAGAATGGTCGCGTCCATTTCGCCGGCGATGATGGCGAAAGCCATTTCGCGCGAGCCCGGATAGCCGATGGTCACCTTGCAGGGGATTTTCATGGCGTGGCACAGCACGGAAAACGTGTCCGACGCGGCGTCCGTCTTGCCGTTGCCGGCGATCTGGATGGGTTTGCCCCATTTCAGCATGTCGCCAAAGGTTTTCCACGGCAGCTTGGGATTGGCGATGAGAATGCGCGGCGCCGTGTTGACGCGCGCCAATACGGGAAAGGTTCGCAGATCGAAGCGCGCGGCGGGGTCGTCCGTGAGTTTCGCCAGCACGGCGCTTTCGGCGGGGGCGAGCATGATGGTGAGCCCGTCGGGGGCCGAGCCCGCCACGTGGTTCATGGCGATCATCATGCCGGCGCCGGGCCGGCTTTCCACCACGACGCTGGCGCCGATTTTGGCCTGCAAATAGGGAACCAGCATGCGCGCGTAAAGATCATAGCCCGAGCCCGGACTGCCGCCGGTTACCAGGCGAACCGTCTTGCCCTTGTAGAACTCGGCGGGGCTCTGGGCCCGGGCCCAATCAATTGTCGCTGTCAGGCTCGCGCTGAACAACGCCAACGCCGCGATTGCGCGAAACAGGATGCCCATGGAATTTCTCCGGATATTTGTCCTGCACGCTATCGGGCGCGTATGGGCGAGGCAAACCCGGTCTTCCGCCTGGTCTTCCGCCGGGCGCCGCATGCCTCGCTACTTCTCGGCCTGATGCAGCTTCCTGATGTAGTCCATCGCTTCGCGCGGCGCGCCCGCCAGCCGGTCTATCAGCTTTAAAGTCTCGACCGGGCCAATCGGACTGATATCGAGACCGAGGCGTTCCGCCTCCTTCAGATAGTCGGCGTCCCCCTGCATCTCCATGAAGGCGCTCTGCAAAGCCCTGGCGCGGTCTTCCGGGATGCCCGGCGGCGCCGCGACCGGGCGCGACAATGTGTAGGGCATTTCCGCCAGATCGAGCAGCGAGCGGGTTTTGTCGCTGTCGGCAAGTTCGCGCGCGGTTGGCGCAAGAGGAAAAGCGGGATGGCGTGTCTGCCGCGCAAATTGCAGCAGCACGTTCATGGGTCCGCCGGGTTTCAGCCATTCGGGTTTCGAGGAACTCGCAGCCGATAGTCCGACGAAACGGCCATCGACTTCCCTGCGGTCCACGGCGAGGAAGATCGCGCCGCTGTCGGGATAGCCGGTGATGACCTTGAGATTGAGACCAAGCGTATCGCGCAACAAAACCGCGACATCGTTGCCCGTGGCGCCTTCAGCGGTGCCCGCAAGCACAATCGCGGGCCCGCCCGGTCGCCGGGCGTCCTCCACATTTTTTGCCGCTGCGTCCTTGCGCACGAACAAAAAGTACGCGTCGTTGGCCGAACTCGACGCGGAGCCCAGCCATGTGAATTTGCGCGGATCGAACTGCACATTGGAATTGCCGCCGAGAATGCCCATGAGCGGCATGTCGCGGGCGAAGGCGCCGATGGTGAGCCCGTCTTTCGGCGCGGTCG
>JANYDZ010000389.1 GCA_025363375.1 Hyphomicrobiales bacterium | reverse complement strand
ACGCCAGCTCCGCCAGCAATCTGCCAAAGCCCTTCACCGGCTCGCGCACCGACAGATGCCTTTGCGTGTCCCAGCATTGCGCCGGCACGGCGTGGACGACCGGCAGCCCGCAGTCGCGCTCCAGCGGCTCGATGATGTCGAGCGTGCGCCACGCGGGCCCCAGCATATAGATCGCCTGCGCGCTCTTGTGTTGCTTTACGTGATGCTTGATCCATCGGTAAATCTGTTGCGGAGAAAACTCCTGCACCTTTTGAAAATCGACGTCGAGCCCGACCATGTCGAGCGGTTCGAGGCCCGCGTCGCGAAAATATTGCGCGTAGATCTTGTTGATGTCGCCGCGAAAATAACTGAAGCCGACGAAGCGCCTGGCCTTCAGCGCGCGCAGCGCGTCCACATGCGTCGTGCCCGAGGTGAAGACCGGGACCTTGTGCCGCTTTTCCCATTCCTTGATCAGCGCCGCCTCGCCCTTGAAGCCCAGCACCATGAAGGGCGGCGCGCCCGCGGGATTGACGACATTGCAGCCGACTTCGGCGAGTTTGGCGACCTTTTTCTCATAACGCGCGAGAACGGTCCTGAATTCCTTCTCCGTGCCCTCGCGAACATCCGCAAACAGCGGAATAACGCCGATGCCGTCGGGCATCATCTTGATCAGTTCCTCCATGCCGCCGGGCCGAAACGTCGGCCGCACAATGCCAAGCGTGCCGCGCCATGCGCTGAAATCCATGTGAGCCTCCCCGTGTCCGCGCGTCAGACTAACACCGGGGCGGCGCGGGTAAAGCGCGCCGATCGCGCCTCCTCACAACGAGCGGGCGCAGCGTGACATTTGCGCAGGCGCCGAACGCGGCGGCAATGCCCAAAGCATCGGCGCCCGAAATCACATCGACGTTATCGGCGCAAAAAAGCACTGGGTCTGCACGGGCGCGCCCCAGCGAAACACCCAGAATTCGCCGTCGGGCGAAGGTTGCGCGCGCTCCTGCGGCACGACTTCGCCAGTGTCCGCGAGCCTGTAGCCGCCGGGCACGACTTTCACCTGCTCACGCGTCAAATGTTTGATGTCGTTGTCGCCGCAACAGATGCGCCGGGTGGCGGGATCGACCTCTTTTCCGTCCCACCATTTGTCGTGCGCGGCGGCGGGAGCGGCAAAAGCGAGCAGAAACAGCAAGGGCAGGCTTTTCAGGGGCAAAACCTCTCGTGTTGAGAGCCCCGCCTGCAACGTTCCTCCGCGACACCTGGCCCTGCGTCCGCGACAATGGACACATGGGCTACGCCACGCGACAAAATCCTGGAAGCAAGCGGCGTGCCAAGGCAGAGAAGGCGACGGCAAGCCGCGGTTTCACCACAGGGACTTGCCACCGCGGCAGTCAGGCTCGACGGCCAGCGTGCGCAGGACGACGGGAGAATCCCCTACCCTCCCGCCCCGCTGTTTCCGGCTCCCTCCGGCCGCTTGATCGCGAACACCCTGTCGAGCACCGTGTAATCCTGATAGCCGCAACGCGCGATCGGCTTCATTTTGGTGATCTGCACCAGGCCATTCTCGATAAATTCATCGTCGATGTGAATGCCGATCGCCTGCCCCATGACAAGGAAGCGCGGCACCGGCGCGCCATGCGCATCCCGCAACTCGAAAATATCCGTCACCTTGCATTCCAGCTGTGCCGGGCTCGCTTTCACGCGGGGCGGACGCACCAGTCGAGACTGCGTCGTCTCCAGTCCGGCGTGGGTGAACTCGCTCTTGCCGCGTTCCAGCGGCGCCGATGTCTCGCTCATCTGGTTGCGCAGATCCCATGTCGCCATGTTCCACACGAATTCACCGCTCTCGCGCGCGAAGGTGAGCGAATCCTTCGCGCCTTCGCTGCAAAAACCGACGATCGGCGGCTCCGATGAAAAAGCGTTGAAGAACGAATAAGGCGCGAGATTGACGCGGCCCTCCCTGTCCATGGTGGAGACCCAGCCCACCGGACGCGGCGCGATCAGCGCCTTGAAGGGATCGTAGCGCATGACATTTTTATCGCGCAGATGCGGTTCGAAAAACATATTTCCCTCAGCCTTGATAGCGTGTGACGATTTCCGCGAGCACGGGCCGCGCGCGATCCTCGGGCTTGCCGGCGGCGGAGCCGATATGCACGAAGCCCGCCATTTTCTCATGCGGCAACACGCCGAACTTGTCGATGACCCGCCGGTCGTAGGAATACCATTGCGTCAGCCACGAGGCCGCATAGCCCATGGCGTGCGCGGAGACGATGAGATTCTCGCAAACCGCGCCGGCCGACAACACCTGCTCCCATTCGGGTATTTTCACATGCGGCGCCGCTCGGGAAACGACGCCCACCACGACCGGCGCCAACGCCAGCCGCATGCGCTCGACGGCGACGCGGTCCTCTCCCGCGCCGGGGTTGTCGGCAAGAAAGGCGGCGGCGATCACTTCGCCCGCCTTGAGGCGCGCCTCGCCCTCAAAAACAATGAACCGCCACGGCGCGAGCTTGCCGTGGTCGGGCACGCGCGCGGCGATGCCGAGCAGCGTTTCGAGTTGGGTTGCGCTGGGCCCCGGACCGCCGAGGGCAACCGGCGCCACGGAACGACGCGTCTGCAGCAGAAAAATCGTATCGTTCATGTGGAATTCATATCCCCTCTGGCATTTTGACGCTCGCCGGCTGGAAATCCAGCGGCAGACGTGGCCGGGTCCGCCCGGCCATTGCTTTGAGCAAGGGCTACACCGCCGCAAGCCGGATGCAAAGACCCGAATGGCGGGCTGGACTGTGAAGACCCCGGGGGACCAGACGAAATGACGCAGATCGATCTTGCCGGCGCGCCTGTCGCGGACCGACTTGGCGGCCTGCGCAAATTCGCTCGGCTGATGGCGCACGAAAAGAGCCGCGCCGCAGACTGGACGCGGGCGCAGAGCCTCGCCGCGGCAGGCGCGCTCACGCTTTTTGCGGCGCTCGCCGTCGGCTGCTGGTACGCAAGCGGCGCGGTTGTCCCCTGGGATTCGAAGAACCATTTCTATCCCATGTACCGGCATCTCTCCGACGCGCTCGCGCGCGGAGAAATTCCGTACTGGAACCCCTGGCATTTCGGCGGCCATCCGGCGGTCGCCGACCCGCAGTCGCTGATCTTCACTCCGAGCATGTTCATCTTCGCCTGGCTCGTCCCCGGCGCCTCCATGCAGGTTTTCGACGCGATGATATTCGCCCATCTGCTGATGGGCTCTTTTGCGATTCTCGGCCTGTTCGCGCGGCGCGGCTGGCATCCCGCCGGAGCGGTTCTCGCCGGCATGATTTTTATGCTGGGCGGCCCCGCCGCCGCGCGCCTGCAGCACACCGGCATCATCATTTCCTACGCCTGGCTGCCGCCGGCGATCCTGCTGCTGGAAATGGCGCTGGAGCGGGCGTCGCCGCGTTGCGGCGCGCTGTTCGGCATGACCGCCGCTTTCATGGCTTTGGGGCGCGATCAGGTGGCTTTCCTCGGTTGTTTTTCGCTGGCTTTTATTGTCGCTTTCGAGGCTGCGGCCTCGCGCGCGCCGCTGCGTTTCCTGATGCGGCGCCGGGCGGTTTTATTGACGGCGGCTTGCGTTGGCGCGGCGGTCCTCGTCGTGCCCTCCCTGCTGACCATGCAGTTCCTCGCCGATTCCAACCGTCCCGAGATTTCCTACGGCGTGGCGGCGGCCGGCTCGCTGGCGCCCGTCAACCTGATGACCCTTTTCGCGCCGAACGTCTTTGGTTCGCTCAACTGGACTTATGATTACTGGGGCCCCGGCTACGAGACGACCGCCGCGCCGGACCACACGGACCGCGCCATCAATTATCTTTTCGCCGGCGGCCTGTCCGCCCTGCTGCTGGTCTGGCATGGCATCGCCGGGCGCAGGCTGCTGGGGCGCGGCCTGCTGCCCTTCCTCTGCATCGGCCTGTTTGCGTTGCTCTACGCCGTCGGCCGCTCAACCCCTTTCTTCGCCTTCATTTTCGACGCGCTCCCCGGCGTGCAACTCTATCGGCGCCCCGCCGACGCGACATTTCTGCTGAATTTCGCCCTTGCCATGAGCGCGGGCTATCTGCTGCATCGCTATATCGCCGAGGGCCTGCCGCGCCCCGCGCGCGATCTTGGCGCCGCGGCGGCGCTGGCGCTGGCCGTCGTCGCCATTCTGCTCACGGCGGCCCTGCTTGGCGCGGCGCTCGCCTTTTCCTCGCTGCAGAACCATCTCGGCTTTTCGCTCCGCGAGACGTGCCTTGCCGCCCTTTGCCTCGGCGCGCTCGCCGCCATGCTGATTCTGGGCGATCAAACACAGCGACGCGCGTTGCTGGCGGCGGCGCTTGTCGCCGGCACGGGCGCCGAACTGCTCATGCGCAACGCCGCCGCCTCGATCAACGGCGAACCCGCGTCCCGCTACATTTTCGACACCATGCCAGCCGCCCAGGCCGCCGGCCTCGCCGCCCTGCGCCGCGAGATCGCCACAAGTAATTCGGCCGGTGAATATCCCCGCGTTGAAATCCTCGGCCTGCCCGGCGGCTGGCAGAACGCCTCGATGGTGTTTGGTCTGCAAGACACGCTGGGCTACAATCCCCTGCGCATTTCCGCCTATGCCCGCGCGATTGGACCAGGCGAAAACGCCGTCGATCCCAACAGCCGCAAATTCCCCGGCTCTTTCCGTGGCTATTCCAGCGCGCTGGCCGCGTTGCTCGGCATCGAATACCTCGTGCTCGACCGCCCCATGGCGCGTTTGCCCCGTCACGTCCCAAAACCCTGGGCGACGCAAGTCTTTGCCGGCGAAGGCATGTATGTGTACCGCCTGCGCCACGCCGCGCCGCGCGCCTATGTGGCGACGTCCCTGAAGCCCGTCGATGCGGAGGAGGCCATCAATTCCCGCGTGATTCCGGAATTTGACCACGCCCGCGAGGCGTTGATCGACGTGGCCAGCATGGCGCAGGTGCGCGATGTCAACGCCGAAATTGCCGGCGAGACCAACGAGGCGCGCGTCAACATCGCCAGTTATGGAGCCAACCGCGTCGATCTCGATGTTGAAAGCGCGCGCGCCGGCGTGCTTGTGCTGCACGATCTCTATTATCCCGGCTGGGTTGTGAAGGTGGACGGGCGGCCCCGACCGGTCTTGCGCGCCAATATCCTGTTTCGCGGCGTCGAGATTCCAGCCGGCCATCATAAGGTCGTTTTTGAGTTCGAACCCTTGAGCCTCGCCAATCTGGCGAGCGCGGCCCGGCGCGCCTTGCGCCTGACCGATGAATGAATTCCGCGCTCAGGTTGCGCCCGCGCCGGCGCCGCTTTAAGGCGGTAGTCGAAAGCCTGGGTCATATGAAAGCAAGCCGACGCCACCTGATACGCCTGACGGCGCTTGCGCCCCTGCTGGCGCTCGCCGCAAAAGCGCTGGCGCAGATCGCTCCGCGTCCGCCAACCCGGGACATTGCGCAGCCATCGACGTTGCTGCCGCCGGGACAGGGTGGACTGAGCCTTTCGGCGGCTCTGGCCGGCGGCTCGCAGCCGCTGAAAGCGGGCCTGCAATGGCGCATCGTCCAGGAGCGCGCCGAAAACGACGGCAGCCATGTCGTCGTCGCCAATTCAAACGCCGCGGCGCCCGTCATTGCCGTTCCCGACGGCGACTACATCGTGCATGTCGCCTTTGGCCTCGCCAGCGCGATGAAGCGCGTGACCATCAATGGCAGGCTTGTGACGGAGCGCCTGCCCCTCAACGCCGGCGCGCTGAAAATCACCGGCATGCTCGGCGATGTCCCGATTCCTCCCACGCGCCTGAAAATAGCGGTCTATGTGCCCGAGCGCGGCGCCACCGAGGCGCGCGTCGTCGTGGAAAACGCCCGGCCCGGCGAGGTCATCCGCCTGCCCGAGGGCAATTACCGCGTTGTCTCGACCTATCTGGAAAAGGAGACCGCCGGATCGACGCCCGCGCCCGGCGTCGCGGCCAACGCCACCAATTCGGTCGTCAACGCGGACTTGCGCATACAGGCGGGCAAACTCACCGAAGGCACATTGCGCCACCGCGCCGCGCTGCTGACGTTGAAGCTGGTCAACGCGCCCAACGGCGAGGCGTTGGCGAACACCAGCTTTTCCGTATTGACCCCCGGCGGCGACGTCATCCGCGAAATGATCGGCGCTTTCCCGTCGGTCGTGCTGGCCGAGGGGGAATACGTCGTGATCGCCCGCCGCAACGGCAGGACCTGGCAGGCCACATTCAAGGTGCAATCCAACCTCGACCGCGACGTGGAAGTCGTTGCAAACTGAGGCACGGCGAGTCGCAATTCAACGGAGCCCGCGATGCAGACCTTTTTCGTCGAAATCAAATGCGCGCTCGGGCGCACTTATGAAGTCGCCAACGCCCTGGCGGAAGCCGAGATCGCCTCGGAAATCTATTCAATCGCCGGCAATTACGACATCCTGGCGAAATTCTACGTCGAGAAGAACGTCGATATCGGCCACTTCGTGGGCGAGAAGGTTCAGAAGATTTCCGGCATCGTGGATACGCGCACGATCATTACCTTCAAGGCCTTTTAAGACCTCCGGCATCCCTCGTTTGCAGACGTGAAAATCCCCGCATCCGTTCCCCAGGCTGGCGTGTAGCAAACTTTGCCGGGCGATTTGCCCGCCAAAGCAGGAAACGCCATGAGCGAAATCCGCAAGCTCGTTGAATCCCTGTTCGACGCGTTCCAGCGGGGCGATATAGGTTTCATATTGGCCGCTTTCGCCGACGACTGCTCGCTGCGCGGCACCCTTGCGCAGGAACTGCCCTACAGCGGCCATTTCACCGGCCCTTCCGGCGGCAAGCAATATTTCGACGGCATTTTCAGCGTGCTTTAACCCAGGAACCTGAAGGTCGACCTTTATGTCTGCGAGGGGGAGGATGGCGTCGCCATCGGTTCGTGGAACGGCATTGCGCGTCCCACTGGAAAACCCTTCGCCGCGAATCTCGCGCTGCATTTTCGCGTGCGCGGAGGCAGGGTCATCGATTTTCGCGGCCACGAGGACACCGCCCTGACGGTCGCCGCCCTGCGCGATTGAACTCATCCAAGGCCCGGAAACAAAACTTCCGCATTCCCCCTGCGGATGGCGCGCGCCTGCGCTTCGCTGAGCGGCAGTTCGGCGAGCCCCGCGTTGATCGACCGCGCGCTGTTGAGCGCGTAATCCGTGCCGTAAAGAATCCGCGACGTCCCCACGAACTTCGTCAGCGCCGCGAGGCTGATGGGATTCGCGGACAGGGCGGTGTCGTAGAACAAGCGCTGCAACTCGTGCATGGCGCCGTTGGGAATACGCTCTTTCAGGGCGGGCTGCGCCTCCATGATTCCAGCGACGCGCGTCGCCAGCATCGGCATGGCGCCGCCCGCGTGCGAGAAAATCCATTTAATGTCGGGAAAGCGCGCCAACGCGCCGCTGAAGAGCAGGCTGACAATGGCGCGGGTCGTGTCGATCGGAAATTCGATCGCCGAAAACGACACGTCGGGCATGCGCGCCGAACAACAATCGGAGGAGGTCGGATGCACGAAGACCACGGCCTTGCGCCGGTTGATCTCCTCCAGCACGGGCGCGAAAGCGGCGTCGCCGAGCCATTTGTTGTCGTAACTGGACATCAGGCCAATGCCCTCAAGGCGCAACACGTCGAGCGCGTGGGCGATCTCCGCGAGGCTGCCGTCCGTGTCGGGAAAGGGCAGCGCCGCAAGCCCGCCAAAGCGCCCGCGATGATCGCTCTTGAGCGCGGCGAGATATTCGTTGCAGCCGCGCGCCAGCCGCCGCGCCGGCTCGGCGGCGCCGAACCAGACGCCCGGATTGGTCACCGAAGCCAGCGCGCAGGCGACGCCGTTGCGGTCCATCTCCTCAATGGATTTTGCCGGCGTCCATCCGGTGATCGCGGACGCGTTGCGATTGGTCGCCGCGATCTGTTCGCGCGCGCCTTCAAGCCAGACGGGCGGACTGACGTGGTGGTGCACGTCGATGGCGCCGTCGGCCGCGGCGCAAGCGAAGTTCGCGGCGAAGCCGCTGGCCGCGCAACCGCAGGCAAGCCGCAGCGCGCCGCGGCGCGTCAATGTGGTGGAAGGCATTGATTGTCCCCGATGTCCCGTTAGGGGCTAATAAGTCAATAACAGGCCCCGAATCCCGTTTAAACCACTCTCGAAAGTCCACGGCGTCCCTGAGTTTCCAGAGCCAAGCGGCAACATTGCCGCAGCTCCCGCCCCTACCCCGCCCTTTTCACGTCCGGCGCGCTCGCCTCGTCTTTCAACGCCGCCAGCGCCTCGACAAAGCTCATACTTGTCTGCGCCTGCGAGCCGAAGCGGCGGATCGACACGCCCTTTGTCTCCGCCTCTTTTTTACCCACCACCAGCATCACGGGAACCTTCGCCAGCGAATGTTCGCGCACCTTGTAGTTGATCTTCTCGTTGCGCAGATCGCCCTCGACCTTGAGGCCGGCCTTGCGCAGCGCGGAAACGAGTTCGCGCGCGTATGCATCGGCCTCCTGCGTGATCGTCGCCACGACGATTTGCAGCGGCGAAAGCCACAACGGCAGATGCCCCGCGAAATTCTCGATGAGGATGCCCGTAAAACGCTCAAGCGAGCCGCAGATGGCGCGATGCACCATCACAGGCGCCGTCTTCTCGCTGTGGGCGTTGATGTAGAAAGCGCCGAACCGCTCGGGCAGGTTGAAGTCCACCTGCGTCGTGCCGCATTGCCAGTCGCGCCCGATGGCGTCGCGCAGGACATATTCGAACTTCGGCCCGTAGAACGCGCCTTCGCCGGGATTGAGCGCGGTCTCCACGACATCGCCGTGGCGCGTCTTGATCTCCTCCAGCACGCGCGCCATCACGGCTTCCGCGTGGTCCCACATGGCGTCCGTGCCGACGCGCTTCTCCGGGCGCGTCGAAAGTTTCACCACGATGCGGTCAAAGCCGAAATCGCGATAGACCGACAGGATGAGATCGTTGATCTTCAGGCACTCCTCCGCCAGTTGATCCTCGGTGCAGAAAATATGCGCGTCGTCCTGCGTGAACGCGCGCACGCGCATCACGCCGTGCATGGCGCCCGACGGCTCGTAGCGGTGCACGAGGCCGAACTCGGCGAAGCGCAAGGGCAAATCGCGGTACGAGCGCAAGCCGTGCTTGAATATCTGCACATGGCCGGGGCAATTCATCGGCTTCAACGCGAAGACGCGCTCGTCCTCGGTCTCGTCGCCGGCCGACTTCGCCATGAACATGTTTTCCTTGTACCAACCCCAGTGTCCCGAGGTCTCCCAAAGCGACTTGTCCATGACCTGCGGCGCGTTCACCTCCTGGTAATCGCCCTCAAGACGACGGCGCATATAGGCGACCAGCGTCTGGAACAGGGCCCAGCCCTTGGGATGCCAGAAGATCGCGCCCGGCGCCTCCTCCTGAAAATGAAACAGATCCATTTCGCGCCCGAGTCGCCTGTGATCCCGGCGCTCCGCTTCCTCGATCTGCTTGAGGTAGGCGTCGAGTTCTTCCTGCTTTGCGAAGGCGGTGCCGTAGATGCGCGACAACATGGGATTGTTGGAATCGCCGCGCCAATAGGCGCCGGCCACCTTCATCAGCTTGAAGGCGGCGCCGATCTTGCCCGTCGAGGTCATGTGCGGCCCGCGGCACAGATCGAGCCACTCGCCCTGCTTGTAGATTTTCAAATCCTGATCGGCGGGAATCATGCCGACGAGTTCGACCTTGAAAGCTTCGCCCTTCTTTTCAAAATGCGAGATCGCGTCGGCGCGGCTCCACACTTGCTTGGTGAACGGCGCGTCGCGCGCGATCAATTCGCGCATCTTCTTTTCAATGGCGACAAAGTCTTCCGGCGTGAACGGCTCGCTGCGATGAAAATCGTAGTAAAATCCGTTCTCGATGACCGGCCCGATCGTCACCTGCGTGCCGGGCCACAAAGCCTGCACGGCTTCGGCAAGAACATGCGCGCAATCGTGGCGAATAAGTTCAAGCGCGCGCGGGTCCTCGCGCATGACGAACTCGATCTTCGCGTCTT
>JANYDZ010000385.1 GCA_025363375.1 Hyphomicrobiales bacterium | reverse complement strand
CCCTGTCTGGCGGAATCAGCATGAGTTACGTTGAACGCGACGCCGCCGTGGCGGCGCCCCTGTCGGTCGCCGAGCCTGGCGATTATCTCGCGCTGCTGAAGCCGCGGGTGATGTCGCTTGTCGTGTTCACGGCGCTGGCGGGCTTGCTGATCGCGCCGGGCCATACGCATCCCGTGTTGGCTTTCGCGGCCTTGCTGGCGATTGCCGTCGGCGCCGGCGCCTCGGGCGCGCTCAACATGTGGTACGACGCCGATATCGACGCGTTGATGACCCGCACGCGCACGCGGCCTGTGCCGTCGGGCCGCATCGCGCCGGAAGAGGCGCTCGCCTTCGGCCTCATCCTCTCGGCGCTGTCCGTTTTCACGCTGGGCGTTGTGGCCAATTGGGTTGCGGCGGGCCTGCTGGCTTTCACCATTTTCTTTTATGCTGTGATTTACACCATGTGGCTGAAGCGTTCGACGCCGCAGAACATTGTCATCGGCGGGGCGGCCGGCGCGCTGCCGCCTGTTGTCGGCTTCGCGGCGGCGACGGGATACGTCAATCTCGAATCGCTCGTGCTGTTCGCCATCATCTTCATCTGGACGCCGCCGCATTTCTGGGCGCTGGCGCTGGTGAAATCGGGCGAATACAGCCGCGCCGGCGTTCCCATGATGCCAAACGTCAAGGGCCCGTCGCGCACGCGGCTTGAGATCCTGCTCTACACGCTTGTGCTCGCGCCGCTCGGCGTCGTTCCCTACTTCATGGGCTTCGCCTCGGACGTGTACGGCGTCGTCGCGACGCTCGGCGGCACCGCAATGCTGTTCTGCGCCCTGCGCGTCTATCTCGTGCGCGTCGGCGAGGCGGCCGACAAGGCCGCCATGCGGCTTTTCGCCGTTTCCATTCTCTATCTCTTCCTGCTTTTCGCGGTCATCGTCGCGGAGCACGGACTTGCGGCGCTACGGTGACGGGAATGACGATGGACGAAGCCACGCCTCCGCGGCCTCCGATGCAGCTGACGCCCGAACAGGCGCGCAGCCGGCGCGCGCGCAATGTCGCCATCGGCCTGTGCATCGGTCTTATGGTTGTGCTTTTTTACGCCGTCACCATCGTCAAGCTGGGGCCGGGCATTATGGGCAGGCCGCTGTAATCTCATGACGCAAAACGCCGCCGCATCTTCGCAAATACCGCGCAACCGCAAGGTGGCGGGAGTTTTCGCTTTCGTGGCTGTGTTCATGTGCGGCCTCGCCTACGCCGCCGTGCCGCTTTACCAGATGTTCTGCAAGGCGACCGGCTATGGCGGCGCGACGCAGGTGGCGCGCGAAGCCACGGAAATGCGCGGCGCGCGCGCTCTGAACATAAACTTCGACGCCAATGTCGCGCCTGGCCTGCCCTGGACCTTCGCGCCGGAAACGCAGCGGGTCAGCCTGCAAAACGGCGAGACCGCGACGGTTTTCTTCAAGGTGAAAAACACGTCGAACCGCGACTGGGCGGGAACCGCGGCTTACAACGTGAGCCCCGATCAGGCGGGCGCCTGGTTCACCAAGATTTCCTGCTTCTGCTTTGAAGAGCAGAGACTGGGGCCCGGCGAGAGCGCGGAATGGCCGGTGGTCTTCTACCTCGATCCCGCGCTCGAAAAGGACGCGACTATGGCGCGCGTCGAAAGCGTGACTTTGTCCTACACGTTTTTTGCGTCGAAGACGCAGCCCGTCGTGACGGCGGGCGCGCGGAACGCAAAGCCGCGTTTGTGAGTTGAACCGTCGCCTTGACCGGCGATTTGAAATTGATGAAAACGGCCGGTGAAGGCCAAGGGGAAGAGGACAGATCATGTCGGACGGCCACGCAAAACCGAACCACGATTACCACCTTGTCGATCCGAGCCCGTGGCCGTTGATAGGCGCCGTCTTCGCCTTCATGATGGCCATTGGCGCCGTCGTCTGGATGAAGAACATGTCGTTCCTCGGCATGAAGGGCGCTGGCGGCTATCTGTTCGGGGCCGGCTTTCTCGGCGTGCTCTACATCATGGTCGTCTGGTGGGCCGACGTGATCAAGGAGGCCGAGCACGGCGGCTATCACACCCGCGCGGTGCAGATCAGCCATCGCTACGGCATGATCCTCTTCATCGCCTCCGAAATCATGTTCTTCGTCGCCTGGTTCTGGGCCTTCTTCGACGCCAGCCTGTTTGCGGGCGAGGTCGGCCAGCAGGCCCGCGTCGCCTTCACCGGCGGTCACTGGCCGCCGAAGGGCACGAGTGTTCTCGCCCCCTTCCATCTGCCGCTGCTTAACACGCTGATCCTGCTCACCTCCGGCACGACCGTTACCTGGGCGCATCACGGACTGCTGCACAACGACCGCAACGCGCTGCGCAATGGCCTGATCCTGACGATCCTGCTCGGCGCGATCTTCACCAGCGTGCAGGCCTACGAATATGCGCACGCGCCGTTCGGCTTCAAAAACTCGATCTATGGCGCGACCTTCTTCATGGCGACGGGCTTTCATGGTTTCCATGTGCTTATCGGCACGATCTTCCTGACCGTCTGCCTGTTCCGCGCTCAGGCCGGACACTTTACCCCCAAGCAGCACCTCGGCTTTGAATTCGCCGCCTGGTATTGGCACTTCGTCGACGTGGTCTGGCTGTTCCT
>JANYDZ010000360.1 GCA_025363375.1 Hyphomicrobiales bacterium | reverse complement strand
AAGCCGCCGCAGGCGAGCACGACGCTTTTACAATCTATCTGCGCAAGTCCCTCGGGCGTCAGGACGACGAGGCCGGCGACGCCGCCCCTCTCGTCGGCGACGAGCCGGTGCGCCGCCGTGTCGAAGCGGATGTCGATCCCGTTCTTCTGGAGAATGCGGTGCCACATCTGTACCAGGCCGGCGCCGCCGTCTTTCGAATGAACGAAGCTGGCGCCGTGATGCCAACGCAGATTGCCGTCCTCCGGCACGGAGCCGCCGTACAGAATTTCGAATTCGATGCCGGCTTCGCGCATCCAGCGCACCGTCGGGTAGGATTCCTTCACCAGCATTTCCGCCAGTTCGGGAATCGCCCGGCCGCGCGTCACGCGCATCATGTCGGCGTAAAAGTCGTCCTGCGTGTAGGGCGAGATGCGAATCCTCGCCCATTCGGCCTCGGGCACGTGCGGCAGCAGCGGGCGTTCGTCGGGAATGCCGTTGTGGCAATGGCGGAATTGCGCGCCGTGGCTGAACCATGTGTTGCCGCCGCGCTTTTCCTCCGGCGCCTTTTCGATGACGACGACCTTCGCGCCTGTCTGATGGGCGGCGTAGGCGGCGGCCTGCGCGGCGTTGCCAAAGCCGACGACCAAAACGTCGCAAACATCCCTTTTCATGTCGTTTCCCCGGTCAAAAATTCCGTTTCATCATGGCAAGATCACGCGCGCCCGACGCCGTGCAGAATTTCGGCGATGTCGTAAACCTTTACGTCGCGATCGCCTTTTTCGGTGTTCACGGCTTCTTCAAGCATGGCCATGCAGAAGGGACAGCCGACGCCGACGACGCCGGCGCCCGTGTCGAGCGCCTGCCGCGCGCGCAGATTGCCGACGCGGTTCTCCATCGGTTCTTCCATCCACATTCGCCCGCCTCCCGCGCCGCAGCAAAAGCTGGCCTCGCGATGGCGCTCCATTTCGATCATAGAGGTTCCGGGAACCGCCGCAATCGTCGCTCTGGGCTCGTCGAAAACGCCGTTGTAACGGCCGAGATAGCAGGGATCGTGGAAGGTCACGCTTGCGGCGAGTTCGCCCCTGGGCGTGTAACGACCGCTCGCCACGAGGTCGGCCAGCAACTGGCTGTGATGGACAACCTCGAACTGCGTCCCGAAGGCCGCGTATTCGTTCTTGAGAGAGTTCAGGCAATGTGGACAGGTGGTGATGATCTTCTTCACCGACCGAGATTTGAGCGTCTCGATGTTTTGCCGCGCGAGGGTCTGGAACAGATATTCGTTGCCAATGCGCCGCGCCGGATCGCCGGTGCAGTGCTCGTCGTCGCCCAGTATGCCAAAATCGACGCCCGCTTCCTTCAGGATGGCGACGAGCGAACGCGCCGTTGAATGGTTGCGCGCGTTCATCGCCGTGGCGCATCCAACCCAGTAAAGATATTCGGCGCTCTCGTCCTCGGCGAGAATCCTTACATCAAGGCCTTTGCACCAGTCGGTGCGCGACATCGTGTTGCCGGGGAACGGATGGCCGCGCGATTCGAGGCTGCGGACGGATTGCTGCATCGTGTCGGGTAAGCGTCCTTCCTCCATTACGAGGTAGCGGCGCATATCGACGATCTTCGGCACATGCTCGATGAACACCGGGCAGGCCTCCATGCAGGCCATGCAGGTGGTGCAGGCCCAAAGCGCGGACTCGCCGACGCGATCGGGAACCGCGTCCGTGTTTTGCGCGCCGCCGCCGCGTTTTTCGCGCAGCATGTCGCGCAGATCGAAGATCAGCTTTTTCGGCGACAGCGGCTTGCCCGAGGCATGGGCGGGGCACGCGTCCTGACAGCGCCCGCATTCCGTGCAGGCGTCGAGGTCCATCAACGCTTTGAAGGAGAATTGTTCCAGCGTCTTGACGCCGAAGGATTGGGCGGCGTCCAGATCAATTGGCGTCAGCACGGCGCCGCGCGCTTCGAGCGGGCGAAAGTAGATGTTCAGCGGCGCTGTGAAAACATGGCGCAATTTGGTGTAGGGAAGCGCCGCCATCAACGCCAGCACGGTGACGAGATGAAACCACCAGAGCGACGCGTGCAGGGGACGCAGACTCTCCGCGGGAACACTCGCCGCGAGCGCGCGCGCGGCGACGGCGCCTACCGGAGACCAACTCGCCCACGGGTCGTTCGTCGCGGCAATGCGCAAGCCTTCAAGCGTAAAGCCCTGACACAGGATGAGCAGAAGCGCCGGCGCGACAAGCCAATCCTGAAGCGTGTTTTCGAGCCGCTCCGGCTTGAAGAACGCGCGGCGCGCCAGCGCCATGGTCAGGCCAACGAGGGCGGCTAAACCGCACAGGTCGAGCGCCAGCGACTGAAACCACAGATAGAAGCCGCCCTGCATGACGCGCAGTCCGAAATCCTCGTGCGCCATGACGACAAGCGTGCCGCAGAAGAGGCCGAGAAAGCCGAAAAAAAGCAGCGCGTGAAAAGCGCCGGCGTAATAGTGCCGCAACGTCGGGGCGCGCGCGGCGCCGTGAACGCGCGCCTGACCGAAAACATATTTCGCGACGCTTGTCAGACGTTGCCCGACCTTGCCGCGCCGGTCGGCGGGCAGGCTCGCGCCCCAGGCGCGCATATGCCGGTAAAATCCGTGAATGAAGATGGCCGCCGCCGGCGCGAGCAGAACATACATCACCCAGATGTTGGCGATGTTCCAATAGACCTCGCGCGTTGGATTCATGCGCGAGATCCGCGCGTCGAACAGGTCTCAACATGCGCTATTCGCACGAGTTCCTCCGGATTTCTTTCCTTTTGGTGCGGGCTGAGTTGATTGTCAACGCTTCCGGGGGAAATCGAGCGGCGCCGCTGGATCGCGCGAAAAAAACGGGTTCGCGCACGCGGTCAAAACAGCGCCTTGAATTGTAATTATTCTAACTCCAGAACATAAAAATTGACAGGATATCAACGGTGAGCGAAGACCGCGTCGCTTGAGGCGCGCGCATGGTCGCGACGCCCTGAGACTGCCGGGGGTCGCCATGAATTCTTTCTCGCTGATGTTGACGCGCCTCGCGGGCGCGGCCCTGATTGGATGGACTTGCGCCGCGCGCGCGCAACAGGCGAACGAGGTTGGCGCGATTGTCGTCTACAACGCGCAGCATGCGAGCCTGACAAAGGCCTGGGTCGAGGCATTTACGCGCGAAAGCGGCGTCAAGGTTGTTGTGCGCGACGGCGGCGACATGGAGCTCGCCAACCAGATCGCGCAGGAGGGCGCGGCTTCGCCCGCCGATGTATTCCTGACCGAAAACTCTCCCGGCATGACGCTGGTCGAGAACGCGGGCCTGTTCGCGCCGCTCGACAAGGACATTCTCGCGCTGGTGTCGCAGGCCTACCGTCCCGCCTCGGGCCTTTGGACAGGCATTGCCGCGCGCACCACCCTGTTCGCCTACAACAAGGCGAAGCTGCCGGTGGAGCAATTGCCCAGGTCGTTGCTCGATCTGGCGGAACCACGCTGGAAGGGGCTCTGGGCGGCGTCGCCCGCCGGGGCGGATTTCCAGGCGATCGTCAGCGCGCTTCTGGAGCTGAAGGGAGAGGCGGCGACCTTGTCCTGGCTGAAGGCGATGAAGGTGAACGCCATTGCGTTCCGGGGCAACAACGCGGCTTTGCGGGCGGTGAACGCGGGCGAGGCGTTGGGCGCCGTGATTTATCACTATTATTATTACGGCGATCAGGCGAAGACGGGGGAGAACAGCAACATGGTGGCTGTTCATTATTTCCGCAACGGCGATCCCGGCGCCTTTGTCAGCATTTCGGGCGCCGGCGTGCTCGCCGCCTCGAAGCGCAAGCCGCAGGCGGCGGCATTCGTGAAATGGATCGTCGGCAAGGGCGGACAGGACATATTGCGCACCGGCGACGCGCAGGAATACGCTGTGGCGGCAGGCGCGCCGTCCAATCCCCGGCTGGAGCCGCTCGAAAGGCTCCAGGCGCCGACGATCGATCCGGGCAAACTCAATTCCGCCAAGGTGGTCGAGCTCATGACCGCCGCCGGGTTGCTGTGACAACCGGCGCGGCGGCGTTGCGTCAACAGAATCCTTGCGGATGAAGCCGGCGCTGGATCTTGCGCGTTCGCCGCGCGGTTCGGCGCGAAATCCCGCGCGTTTCGCGGCCTGGCCCGCGGCGCTTTGCGCGGCTCTCGTCGCGTTTCTGGCGTTGTTGCCGCTGGGTTTTGTCGCGTTCGTGAGCGTGCAGACGGGCTGGCGCGACGCGCGGACGCTGGTGTTGCGCCCGCGCGTCGGCGAATTGCTCGTCAACACCGCGCTGCTCGAATTCTGCACGATCCCGCTCTGCATCGGCCTCGCGCTGGCGCTGGCGTGGCTGACCGAGCGCAGCGACCTGCGCGGCGCGCGGCTCTGGTCGCTGCTCGCCGTCGCGCCGCTGGCGGTGCCCGCCTTCGTCCATTCCTACGCGTGGGTCGGGCTGTTTCCGCGCATGCACGGATTGTTCGCGGGCGTGCTCATCTGCGTGCTCGCCTATTTCCCGTTTCTCTATCTGCCGGTCTGCGCTCAATTGCGCCGGCTCGATCCGGCCGCGGAGGACGTGGCGGCTTCGCTGGGACTGACGCCGGGGCAAGTCTTTTTCCGCGTGGTGCTGCCGCAATTGCGTCTGGCCATCTGCGGGGGATCGCTGCTGATCGGCCTGCACCTGCTGGCGGAATACGGCCTCTTTGCGATGATCCGTTTCGACACCTTCACGACCGCCATCGTCGATCAGTTCCAGTCGGCCTACAACAGTCCCGCCGCCAACATGCTGGCGGGCGTGCTGGTCGCGTGTTGCCTTGGCCTGCTGGGCCTTGAGTTTGTTTTGCGCGGCGGGGAACGTTACGCGCGCGTCGGCGCGGGTTCGGCGCGCCTGCCCGCGCGGGCGCGGCTGGGGCGCGCGGCGGCGGCGTGCCAGTTGTTTCTGCTGGCGGTCTGTGTGCTGGCGCTGGGCGTGCCGCTGGTCACGCTGTCGCGCTGGCTGGCTCTTGGCGGGGCCGGCGTCTGGCGCCTTGACGAGATCGGCGCGGCGCTGGGACAGACCCTCGGCCTTGCCGCCGCCGGAGCGGTGCTCACCACAATGGCCGCCAGCCCCATGGCCTGGCTCAGTGTGCGCCATCCCGGGCGCGGCCCGCGCTTGCTGGAGGC
>JANYDZ010000502.1 GCA_025363375.1 Hyphomicrobiales bacterium | reverse complement strand
CTTCGTGATAGATTTCGCGGCACGAGGCGGTGGCGTCGAGCGCGCTGCCGAGCACGAGATAGGTGATGCGCTGTTTGGCCGCCCAGCGGATCGTCTCGGGGCTGAGAATCCCGCCGGCCCAGATTGGCGGATGCGGTTTTTGCAGCGGCAATTGCCAGGGGTTCACCACGCGCAGATGGTAGTGCTTGCCCTCCCAGCGGAAGGGGCCCGGCACAGTCCAGGCTTTTTTGATGAGTTGAAACGCCTCTTCAAAACGCTCGCGGTTATAGGCGGGATTGGCGTTGGTCGAGAGCTGCTCGATCCCGGTGCCGCGCACGAAGCCGGAAATGATGCGGCCGCCTGAAATGAGATCGAGCATGGCGATCTCCTCGGCCACACGCACGGGATTGTCGTGGATCGGCAAGGGATTGCCGATCAACGCGATTGTGCCTTTGATGCGCTGCGTCAGCACGGCGGCGGAAATGTTGACGCTCTCCTGCATGGACAGGACGTTGTTGTGATGTTCGTTGCAGACGGAGCCGTCGAAGCCCATTTCGGACGCGAACTCATGTTCGCGCAAAAACATTTGCCACAGATCGCGCGCGGTCGGCGCGTCAAAAATGCTGTTGGGAAACATCAGCGCGGTGTAGCCGTATTTCTCGGCCTCTTCCGGCGGATAAGCATTGTAGCCCATCTCGGAAAAGAAAAAGAACTTGCGCGGCATCGTCGGCCTCCCCCGCGAGCGGCGCGGGCCGCCTGTCGCGTCCGGGCACAATACACAATTGCAGATGGCTTTCCACTTCGTCCGAAAACGGACTAGACTCCGCGCCGGTGAAATGACGGGTAGGAGCTTTATCATGATCCGGCTGATCGCGGCTCTCGCCTGGGCGGCAAGCATCGGAGCCGCGCCCGGAGCCGCCCGCGCGCAGGACTTCTACAAGGACCGCGCGATCACGGTTGTCATCGGCCTGTCGCCGGGCGGCGGCTACGATCTTTACGGACGCGCGCTGACGCGGCATCTGGGCGGACATATTCCAGGCAATCCGAAGCTGGTCGCGCAGAACATGCCGGGCGCGGGATCGCTTGTCGCCGCGCAATGGCTGGACAACGTGGCGCCGCGCGACGGGACGACGATGCTGATCTTCAATCACGGGCTCATCGGCGACAGCGTTCTGTCGCCGGAGAAGGTGAAGCTGGATTTCCGCCGGTTCGCCTGGCTCGGCAGCATCGCGGAGGATATTTCGGCCTGCTATATGTGGCACGCCAAAGGACCCAGAAATCTTGCCGAGGTGAAGGCCTATGGCAAGATTCACTTTGGCCAGACGGGCGCCGGCACGTCGAGCGACATCGCCCAGCGCATTCTGAAAAACATCCTGAAAATCCAGATCGAGGAAATCCACGGCTATCCCGGCAGCGCCGAATTGCGGCTCGCGGTGGAGCGCGGCGAGACCGACGGCGATTGCGGCGCCTGGGCCGTGCTGCCGGAGGACTGGGCCCGGGACAAGAAGATCTATCCGTTCCTGAAAAACACGCCCTCGTTCGGGCCGCACATGGCGCGCGACGTGCCCTATGTCGTCGATGTCATGCCCGGCCCGCGCGAACGCGAGATCGCCAAATTGCTGACGACATCGACGCAGATATCGCGTCCCTTCATCCTGCACCGCGACACGCCGCCCGACCGCGTCAGGATTTTGCGCGAGGCCTTCGCCGCCATGACAAGGGATCCCGGGTTCAAGGCCGATCTTGAGCGCCAGCGGTTGACGCTGGAGCCCGTCTTCGCGGACGCGGCGCTGAAGATCGTCGCAGGGGTCGCGGAGGCTTCGCCGGAAGTTATCGCCGCGGCGCGGAAGGTGATGACGGATTGAAAGCGGCGCACAGCCCTACCGGGCGCACTCCAGCTTGCGCGTCAGGCTTATCTTGCCATTCGGCTGCATGGTTTTGGCGGTCACCCAGACGCAGTCCTCGTCGTCCTGGCCATAGACGGCCTTGAGCTGGATGCTGGTCCCGCTGGCGAGAGGCCGCATGGCCGGGTTGACCACGTCTCTCGGGGCGACCGCGATCGCCGCAGTGGCGGTGCCAAAGCCAAGCGCCAGCACGGCGCCGACGGCCATCAGCGTGTTGAACGTTTCGCTGTTGCGGAAATTCGACCTGTTCATCATGGCTTGCCTCCCGGGCTCATCACCCCCAAAGATTGCAACACCCGCGCCATTCCCGCTGTGCGCCACCGCACAATGTAAATGGATGGTTAAAGCGCGCCTGCAAGCCGGATACGCAAAAGGCCGCGTGCTGGACGCGGCCCCTCACGCTTTTGTGAACTTCCTCAGTCGCAGACGCGGACGCGGCGGTAGCCGACGACATCGCCCCAGCGGTTGGTGACGGGACGGCGCACGAGGTAGCAGTCCCCGACATAGGCAGGGCCGTAATAGGGGGCGGCATAGGCGCCAGCCGCCAACGCGCCGAGCGCCAAGCCGCCG
>JANYDZ010000498.1 GCA_025363375.1 Hyphomicrobiales bacterium | reverse complement strand
ATGCCTTCGGCGCCAAAGCTGCGCGCCACCCGCGCGTCATTGGGCGTATCGGCGTTGGCGCGCACCTTCATGCGGCGCACTTCGTCCGCCCACGTCATCAGCGTGGCGAAATCGCCGGAGAGCTCGGGCTGTTGCATCCGCACAGCGCCTTCAAGCACCTGGCCGGCGGAGCCGTCGATGGTAATGATGTCGCCTTTCTTCAACGTGCGCCCGCCCGAGGTCATGGTCTGCGCGGCGTAATCGACGCGGACGGAGCCCGCGCCGGAAACGCAGGGTTTGCCCATTCCGCGCGCCACCACCGCCGCGTGCGAGGTCATGCCGCCGCGCGTCGTGAGGATGCCTTCGGCGGCGTGCATGCCGTGAATGTCTTCCGGGCTGGTTTCGACGCGCACCAGAATCACCTTCTTGCCGGCGCCTTTAAGCCGCTCGGCCTCGTCGGAATTGAACACGATCTCGCCGCTCGCGGCGCCCGGCGAGGCGGGCAGGCCAGTCGCGACGATCCTGCGCTCAGCCTTCGGGTCGATGGTGGGGTGCAACAATTGATCGAGCGAAGCCGGATCGACGCGGACAACCGCCTCCTGCCGCGAGATCAGCCCGTCATTCGCCATGTCGACGGCGATTTTCAACGACGCTTTCGCCGTGCGTTTGCCGCCGCGGGTCTGCAACATGAAGAGTTTGCCGCGCTCGACGGTGAATTCCATGTCCTGCATGTCGCGATAATGTCGTTCCAGAAGTTGCGTCACGCGCACGAATTCACGAAACACCTCCGGCATCACCGCCTCCATCGACGGCTTGTCGGAATGCGCGGCGACGCGCGCTTTCTCCGTAATATTCTGCGGGGTGCGAATGCCCGCGACAACGTCTTCGCCCTGCGCGTTCACCAGGAATTCGCCGTAGAGCTCGTTGACGCCCGTCGAGGGATTGCGCGTGAAGGCGACGCCCGTGGCCGAAGTCTCGCCCATGTTGCCGAACACCATCGCCTGCACGTTGACGGCGGTGCCCCAGCTTTCGGGTATGTCGTTGAGACGGCGATAGGTGATCGCGCGCTGGTTCATCCAGGAGCCGAACACGGCGCCAATCGCCCCCCAGAGCTGCTCGCGCGGATCCTGCGGGAAGGGTTTCCCCACGGCCTTGTGGACCTTCGCCTTGTATTGCTCGATGATCTCGCGCCAGTCCGAGGCTGCGAGGTCGGTGTCGAGCATGTGGCCCTTCATGTCCTTGTGCTCTTCCAGAATTTCCTCGAAATCATGATGGTTCATGTCGAGCACGACGGACGAATACATCTGGATGAAGCGACGATAGGAATCCCAGGCGAAACGTTCGTCGCCGGACGATTTTGCGACGGCCTCGACGGTGACATCGTTGAGGCCGAGGTTGAGCACCGTATCCATCATGCCCGGCATGGAGGCGCGGGCTCCCGAACGCACCGAGACGAGCAGGGGATCGGCGGGGTCGCCAAAGGTGTGGGCCGCGATTTTGCCGATATGCGCGAGCGCGGCCTCAACCTGCCCGGCGAGCTCGGCGGGATACTGGCGGTTGTTGGCGTAAAAGGCCGAGCAGACTTCCGTCGTCACAGTGAAGCCGGGCGGCACCGGCAGCCCGAGATTCGACATTTCCGCGAGGTTGGCGCCCTTGCCGCCCAGAAGATTGCGCATCTCGCTTGCGCCTTCCGCCTTGCCGTCGCCGAACGTATAGACCCATTTGGTCATGGAATTTCCCGTGGCGTGTGTCTGGAACGCGGAAATCGGCCGGACCGGCGCGACTCAACCGCGCTCCCCGACTGTTTACGAGCGCGATCCTGACGGATTTCCGCACACGGGGCAATGCGACGGTGGTCTATAAGTCATGGCAACGCCCGCGAAATATCGGAGCGGATCGCCGACGCAAGCCGTGATCTCACGATGCGATCGTGTATGCTGGCGCCATACGCGCGGGAGCCTCGACATGGCCGATTTCATTTTCATGCTGACCCGCGCCGACCGCACCATCGCGGACGCCGAAGCGCGTTTGCCTGAAGTGTTGGCCGCGGGCGTCAGACATATCGGTTTCAAGGATGTGGGGCTGCCGCTGGCGCAATTGCGAAAGCTTGCAAGCGCAATCCGCGCCGGCGGCGCCAGACTCTATCTTGAAGTCGTCAGCCTAGACGCGGCGAGCGAGGAGGCCTCGGCGCGCGCCGCCGTCGAGCTGGAAGTTGAAGTGCTGATGGGCGGGACGCGCCCGGAGGTCGCGCTGCCGATCCTCGCGGGAACAGGCATCCGCTATTATCCGTTCCCTGGGCAGATCCTCGGCCACCCCAGCGTGCTCGCGGGCGACATCGAAGACATTGTGGCTAGCGCGCGGGCCCTGCTGGACCGCGACGGCGTTCATGGCCTCGATCTGCTGGCCTATCGCTCGGCGCAGGAAGCGCCCGAACTGATGCGCCGCGTGTGCGAAGCCGCCGGCGAAAAACCCGTCGTCGTCGCCGGTTCGCTCGATTGCCCCGAGCGCATCGAGGCGGCGATCGCGGCGGGGGCGGCCGGGTTCACGGTCGGCACGGCGGCGCTGGACGGCGTGTTTCCGGGCGAAAAGGGACTGGCGGCGCAACTGGGAATTATCGAGGGGGTCAGGGCGCGGTTTTCGCAAGGACGCCAAGGCAAATAGGGCGCGCGCCGGGCATGGACCTACCCTCCTCCCACCTCCCTTGCCTCCTTCACCAGCGCTTCCGGCGCGGCGTAGATTTCCTGCACCAGCCGGAGCGCTTCCTCGCCCGTCTTTGGCGTCACGGGAAAGCGCAGCCGCGCCGCCTCCGCGTTAAATTCGGGATCGCGGGTCATGGCGTTGAAAGCCTCGCGCAGAATTTGCGCACGCTCGGCGGGCACGGCGTTCGAAACGATGAACGGCCGACCCACGCCGCCGGACGCTGTCAGCAGCCGGATGATTTCGCGCGAGCGCGCGTCGGGCGCGATATCCACCATCCACGGCACGCTGGCGGGCATGCCGGGCGCCAGCATTTGCGTCGAACGCATCAACGGATTGACTTTGTTCCCCTCCACCCATTCGGCGGGCAGGCTGGCCCAGGCGCCGCAATCGCCGTCGAGTTCGCCGCGCTCGATGGCGATGCGCTGCTCGGCGCTGCCGGGGTATCCGAGCACCTGCTTCACATTGACGCCGAAGATTTTTTTCAGAATGTTCTGGTTCACAAAGGCGGAAGTGCCGGGCCCGACATCGCCCATGTGAACGAGCGGACGTTTGCGCGCATCCTCCAGAGTCTTTAGTCCAAGCCCGCCCCATGTATAGCACGACGTGACATCGACGCTGACGCTGCCGATCCAGCCGTAGTTGCGAAAATCCGCCTTCACCCTTTCCGGAAACAGTCTGGAATCGCCGATCAAGCCGAAATTGAAGGTGCCGATCAGCGTGCCGTCCTTCGCGCCGCGCGTGTCGAGATATTGCACGGCGGCGAGGCTTGCGGCGCCGTTCATGTTGCTGACGACGACATCGGGCCTGCCGGGGATGAAGCGCCCGAGATGGCGCGCCAGCAACCGCGCGTTGAGGTCAAAACCACCGCCTGGCGAGAAGCCCACCAGCACATTGATGGTCCTGCCTTTGTAAAAATCCTCAGCCCGCGCGCCAGCAAAAGGCGCGAGGCAAGCCAGGCCGGCGCTCAAGAGACGAAGCAGGCGCATGAGTTTCTCCCCTGTCGCAGGCTAGCCAACCCGGCGACGTTTCACCAGTG
>JANYDZ010000272.1 GCA_025363375.1 Hyphomicrobiales bacterium | reverse complement strand
GAACGAATTTCGTCGGGTCGTAATTGGCTTGCGGCTTGCGGTAATGCAGGGGATCGGCCTGCGTGCTCGCGCCCATGGTGACCGTGAGGCCGTCGGGAGCCGCCTGGCTTGCGAAAAAGTTGCCGGCGGCGAGGCCATCGGCGCCGGGCATGTTGCGCACAATGAAATTCGGCGAACCCGGCAGATGCCTGGCGATGAATTGCGCGATCAAGCGTCCCGTCAAATCAGTGCCGCCGCCCGCCGCAAAGCCAATAATCATGACCGGCGATTTGCCTTCGAAAGACAATTGCGCCGGCTGCGCCTGCGCGGCAGCGGCGAGGAGGCTCGCTATGATCGCCGCCTGCGCCGTCCTCATGAGAGGCCTCCCCGCGCTGGGCGCTCAGTTGCAACCACACTCGACGCCGGCGAGATGGCCGCAGGCCTTCACCGCCGCGATCATTTCTTCCTGTTTCTTCGCCGTTTCGCGCCTGAACTCCGGGTCCTTCGCATCCTTGTGCGCCGCGAGCGGCGCGTTGCCGTAGAGCGCGTCCACGAACCCGCTGTCGTCTATGTCGCGGATGTGGTGCGTGTCCCACAATTCCAGTGGATTGACTTTAAGCGCGTCCTTGTCCTGCCGTTTGGCTTCTTCATAAACGTTCGCGATAGCGGCCATGGAGGGATAGAGCTTGGGCTCCAGCAACGGCGCCAGACCTTGCCAGATGTAGGTGGCTTGCGCGTGATTGAGTTCGCCTTCCCTGGCGTAACGGCGCTTGATGATCTCGATGGATTTTTCCGGCTGCGTCTTGAAAAAATGCACGCCTTCGATCAAGCCTTTCATGAAACGGTTGACGAGATCGGGATGGCGCGCCACGAAGTTCAGGCTCGACGACACCGTTGTAAACCAGATCATCGGCATGGCGTCGATGTCGATCACCTTGAGGCCGGCGGCTTCCGCAAAAAGATGCGCCGGCGGAGTCATCAGAGCGGCGTCCACCTTGCGGTCGCGCACCCAATGCCAAAGCGGTTGACGGTCTTCGTCCTTGCCTGAACCTTCTTCGTCCATCTGGCCCTTTTTGTGGGTCAGCATGTTGATCAGCTGCACGTCGTCGCGATCGACGTCAAGGCCGCGTTGTTTCAATTGCAGCCAGTCGTTGAGGCCGGGATGGGAGCCGCGCGTGCCTACGATTTTTCCGCGCAAATCCGAGAAGCCGTTGATGTTGGAATCGGGACGCACCACGAGTTTGGAATGCACTTTGTTGACGGTCTGTCCCAGGTAGACCCAATTGTCGCCGCGCGCTCTATGGCCATAGGTCGATACGTGATTGCCGCCGACGAATTCGACTTCGCCAAGGGGCACGGCGCGATGGGCTTCGGAGGAGGAAATCTTCTTGTCGTAATCGACGTCAAGGCCGTGCTTCGCCCATGAACCGGACTCCGCCACGACATGCAGGAAGACCAGATGGCTGCTGGACCGGTAGGGAAAATTGACGCGGTCCATGGGGTTTCCTCCGGGGTAATTTTTGACGCGAGGCGATGATGGCAGAGCGGCTTTGGCTTGTCCAGAAACGGGTCAACTTTCGCGATAAAATCCCAGCGCTTTCATCACGGGCGTATCCTCGACGCTGAACAGCACCGCGTCTTGCAACTTCGACGTATTGACGAAACGCGTGCGCGAAAAATTCGGCGCGACGAGACTGTCGTATTTCTGGAACCGGAGTTTCTCGTCGCCGGCCTCGAACTCGCCTTTGCCGCGCACGACGAAATAGACCGCGCTCGACGTGCGGCGACGGGACGTTCCCTCAAAGCCCGGCGGCAGCAGCAGCGCGTGGCAGGAGAGCGTCGGCAACGTCGGCCCCCCGGTCCTGGGATTGAGATAATCGTGGCGACGGCCATCATGCGCGTCAAGCGGCGCGAAGCGCAATCTGGATTCCGTGTCGCGCCACGGATAACAAAGTTGCGCGTGCGGGGTAAAATCAGCCGGCAAGGCCGGCTGGTCCTCGCCGACGCCCGGTTCATAAAAAGCCTGGTTGAGATTGAGCACCAGCGGCACGTCGAGCACGTCGAGCCAGTAGACGGGCTCCGAGGATTTATTGTGATGATCGTGCCAAGACCAGTTCGGCGTCAGCACGAGATCATAGTCTTCCATCACGCACGGCTCGCCGTCGATGATCGAAGTCAGGGCCCTGTCGCCCTTGATGATGAAGCGGATCGCGGCAATGGAATGGCGATGCGCCCAGGCGGTCTCCCCGGGCACAATCATCTGCACGCCCATGTTGATGGTGTGCGTCGCGCCGCGCGGCAGGCCGGGATTGTGGAACATCAAGGCGCGGCGCGCCTGCCGGGATTCGCGCATGACATCGCCCGCCTCCGCCATCAGCTCAACGACTTGCGCCCATGTCCACATGGCGGGAACGCCCGCAGGTTTGGGGCCGCCGACAGCGGCGTTGAGAAATCCCTCGGATTTCCATTGTCCGCGCATGTTGGAGCGCGCGAGCTTTTCATCGAAGGCTTCAAGAAGGCCACTCTGCATGAGCATGTTCCGCTGCAACTAATCCGTTTCGAGCCCCTGCCTGCGCAGCATGTCGGCGATGAAATTGACGCCTTCCGGCGGCGTTTCGCCGATGGTCTTCACCAGCGCCGTCACATCCGTATGAGTCATGGGCGAAAAATCCTCGCTGATTTTCTGGCCCATGTCGATGAACTCCTGATTGCGGGAAGCCGTATCATAGGTTGCGCGAAAGACATCGACGAAGGCCTTGGGCGTTTTGGGGGGCAATGCGACCCATTTGTCGATGGAGGTCATGGCGCTCCAGAACGAAAACGCGCCCTTGATCAGCGGCGTGTTGATTTGGCTCGCCACCATGTCTGGAAACAGAGGAGCGTCGCCGAACTCCGGACGCGAGACGAGCTTGCCGTTCTGCGCCGTGCCGGACTGGCTCACCGGCTTGAATTGGCCGAGCTTCATCAATTTCTGAAAATGTTGCAGATTGCCTGTCGAGGTCATGTCGATTTCACCACGCTCCAGCGCCAGAAAAAGATCATTGGTGCTGTGATAGCCGACCACCCATTTCGCGTTCCAGCCAAGAAGTTCGATAGCCCAGGCCGTCATCTGCATGCCGGACCGCGGCACGCCCACGAGCGAGCCCATGACGACCGGCTTTTGCGTTTTGTCGTAGAGGCGCTTTTCCGCGTCCTTGTTGATGATGAGCGCCGTGCCGCCGCGGCCCGCGCCGCCGATCATTTCAAAGGTGACGGGATCGTATTTCGATTGCGGGCGGCGATAGTGCAAGGGGTCGGCTTGCGAACTTGAACCCATTGTAATTCCAAGTCCGTCGGGCGGGACTTGTTGGTTAAAAAAATTCATGCCGGTAACGCCGTTGGCGCCGGGAATATTGCGCACGACGAGCGCGGGCTTGCCGGGCAGATTCTCGGCGAGATACGAGGCGATCAGGCGGCCCGATGAATCCGTGCCGCCGCCGGCCGCCGCGCCGATGACCATGGTGATCGTCTTGCCTTGAAACGACGGCGTCTGCGCCAAGCCCGCAAAACATGAGGCCAACAACGCAGTCAGACCGGAAACCGTTCGCAGCATGGTCTCGCCTCCATTGGCGCGGCGCGTCAGTCACATTCGCAATGCTCGTTTTCCATGTGGCCGCAGATCTTCACCGCTTCCACAATGCGCTTTTTCTCGGCTTCTTTTTCGGCGGTTCTTTCGGGATCGCTTGCATGTGGCTCGGCGCGGCCGCGATTGGCGCCGTACAGGCGATCGACAAAGCCGCTGTCGTCGATGTGGCGCGCGTGATGCAAATCCCACAGCGCCATGGGATTGACGCGGCGCGCGTCTGGATCGCTGCGCTTGGCTTCCTCATAGACGTTTGCGATGGCGGTCATAGAGGGAAAGATGCGCGGCTCCAGCATGGAGACGGTGTTCTGCCAGACATAGGCGGCCTGATCGCGGTTCATCTGGCCCTCCTTTGTATACCGCTCCTGAATCACCTTAATGGAGCGCTCGCGCTCGGTTTTGAAAAAGTGAATGCCTTCGATAACTCCCTTGAGAAATCGATCAACAAGGTTGGGATGTTTCCGCACGAAGCGGAGGCTCGACGAGATCGTGGTGAACCAGATCATGGGCAAGGGCTCGATGTTGACAAGCTTGAGGCCCGCCGCCTCCGCAAAAAGACTTGAAGGCGGGGTCAGCAGCGCGGCGTCAACCTTGCCGTCGCGCACCCAGTGCCACACAGGCGAGCGCTTCTTCTTCGTCGGCGCGGAACCATCCTCGGGCTGCGCTTCGGAAGAAGCTTCGCCATCGACTTCCCCGACGAGCTCGACTTCGTCGCGGTCGACGTCGAGGCCGCGCTGTTTCAACAGCAGCCAGTCGTTGAGGCCTGGATGATTGCCGCGCGTGCCGACGCGCTTGCCGCGCAAATCCGCCAACGTGTTAATGCCGGAATCGGCGCGCACGCAAAGGGTCAAATTATAGGAATTGACGGTCTGGCCGAGATAAACCCAGTCGTCGCCGCGGGCGCGGTGGCCATAGGTGGATATATGATTGCCGCCGACGAATTCGATGTCGCCATTGGAGACCGCGCGATGCGCTTCGTTCTTCAAAATTTGATAATCGTAATTGACGTCAAGACCGTGCTTCTCCCAGGCGCCGGATTCGTTGATCACGTGCAACAGCACGAGATGACTCGCGGCGCGATAAGGGAAAGAAATCTTGTCCATGGAATCCTCCTGTCTTGCAAGTCTACGCCGGCTTTTCGCGCGTGCAAAGCGGGGGGAGGCGGCCAGAGGCGACTTG